>JBFWSD010000276.1:0-7469 GCA_050248575.1 Gemmataceae bacterium | reverse complement strand
CGATATTCGAAGGGCAACTCGCCCCCGGAGCGATCGTGCCCCGCGCGGGCCTCGTGCTCCACGCGGGTCAGGTAATACTGGCCGGCGATATCTAGCTGGCCCGCGAGCTGGAATTTCTGCCCGGGGGCGAGCAGGGCACAGTTGCTGTTGCCCCCCGTGCGAAAGCAGGCGGCGGCTTCTGCCTCGGCCCGGCGCTGAGCGCGATGGCTGGCGGAGTCGAAGATCCTGGTAAGGGAATCGGCCTGTTCTTTGCCCGCGGCGTCGATGCCGTCGAAACACTTCGCGTAGCCCGCTTGCCCGTCGTAGACCTCGAGAGCATCGCTCACCGACAGGTTGAGCGGATGATCGACGATGCCTGCCTTCACCGCGTCGGCGATATTCTTCTTGGCCTCGAGGGTCTGGAAGCCTTGCCCGGGCGCGTTGGCCAGTTCGAAGCATTGATCCCACAAGGTGAAGCTGCCGCTGCCCACTTCCTGGCGCTTGCGCCAGGAAGTGAGGCGGACGAACTCGGGGTTCTCGCCCGCACTTTCGGCGTACTTGAGCGTGGCCAGCTCCGCGGGCGCGGGCAGCAAGTTGTGGCTATCCGTCACGATGAGCTTGTGCCCCTTGTCGCTGTGCTCGAAATAGTAGTAGAGCCCTTCTTCTTCCATCAGCCGGCTGGCAAAGGCGAAATCCGATTCGCGATACTGGACGCAGTAGTTGCGCGGCAGGTAGTCGTCGCGGTTTTGCAGCTTGAACTCGAGGTCGGGCCGCAGCGGTTCGAAGATGGTTTGCAGGATGTCGGGGACTGCTTGCTGCTGGAAGATGCGCGACTGGATCTTCTTGGTCAGGAGCCACAGCCGCGGCACCAGCAGGGCCCGGTAATGGACGTGGGTCGTGTCCTGGCCGACCCGTTCGAGGAGGCTGATCAGCCCGTGAAAGAACGCGTGGGAACCGTCGACCTGTTGCACGCGGACACAGGCGGGCTGGCCGAGCACCTTGTCGAAGGCAGCGATGCCCGGGCTGGCCGCGCGCAAGTCGAGCTCGAACTGGAAGAGCTGGGCGAGGGCCGTGCTGCCCCGAAAATGCGTGAGCAACAAGGCGTCGACGCCCAGTGGAGTGTGTAGCGCCAGAGGCCGGTTCTGAAGGGTCGCAAACATCTGGATGCCTCCTTCGGAGAGCGAGGGGAGGTGATGGCGGCGGCCGTCGCCAGGTGGGTCGTACCTTCTTCAGTACGCTGCTGGCGGCGGCCCCAGTTCACCGCAGAATGATGATAAATTCATGAGAAAGGTTCCGTGGTGGAGACCAGTTCGTCGACCACGCGATCGCGCCACCAGGCCAGGGCTTGCCCGCTCGACCAGAGCGAGGCGGCCGAACAGCTGGCCAGCGCCGCTTCGAGGCTTGCCGCATCGGGGTAACGCAGGTCCGGATCTTTTTCCAGGCAGCGGAGCACGATCGCCTCCAGGTCGGCGGGCAGCCCTTCGGCATAGGTCGACGGGGGCGTCACCGGATCGAGCAGATGGGCGTGCAACATCTCCTCGCGGCTCTTGCGTTTGAAAGGCGGGCGGCTGGTCAGCAAGAAATAGGCCACCGCGCCCAGGCTATACAGATCGCTACGCGCATCGGGCTCGCTGCTGCCGTTGATCTGTTCCGGCGCCATGTAGGTGGGCGTGCCGACGGCAGAGCCATAGTTGGTCAAACGGCCGTCGGCGCTGTCGCTGACGGGAATGGGCTCGTAAACCAGGCCGAAATCGAGCAGCTTGGCGACATCGAAGAGGCGGCCCCGCTCGGAGGCGATGATGTTGTGCGGCTTGATGTCGCGATGAATCAGCCCCGAGGCGTGTGCCTCCTGGAGGGCGGAGCAGACCTGGCGCAGCAGATACACGACGCGGCCCGCGGGCAGCGCGCCGGCCTGGGCGACCAGGTCGGCCAGGTCCAGCCCGGGCAGATATTCCATCACAAAGTAGAAGGTGCCGTCCTCCGTCGTGCCGTGGTCGAAGACCTGCACGATGTTGGGATGCGTGAGGGTGGCCAGCGTCTGCACCTCGCGGGCGAAGCGCAGCAGCAGGCGGCGATTGCCAGCCCGGTCGGGATGAATGACCTTGATCACGCACAGGCGATGGAGCAGGTGATGCTCGGCGAGGTAGAGCTGCCCCATGCCGCCGCGGCGAAGTTTGCGTTTGAGGCGGTATTGCCCATACTCGCGGGCGGCGCGTACCTCTTCGCGCTGCCTGGCCATCTTGTGCGTGCCCCACACCGCCAGGAAGGCGGACGGGAAGAGCCAGATCAGCATCTCGCGCATGCTCTCGCTCCACAGCGCCTCGGCAATCGGGCCGTCGCCGAACGTAAATGGGAGCGTCAGCAGCGTGGCCAGCGCACACATGCCCCCCACGACCAGGGCACAGCGACGCCAGTCATTCGGAATGTACATGGCGTAGATCAGCATCAGGAAGACCCAGGGCATGGCCATGCGCGTGCCGTAGAGATTGAGAACCTTGTCGATCTGGCCCGGCGCGGCGATGCCGTCGACCCAGTTGACGCGCAGGTAGAAATAGTGATCCCAGGCCGCGTCGAAGACGAGCAGCCCGAACACCGTGAACTCGCAGAGCCGTAGCTGTTTGAGCGAGAGCTGCACCCTCGACCAGAGCAGCCCGGTGAGGGAACAGGTCACCGTGAAGTTCACGATGTTCTGGGCGATATCGAACCAGTCGTAGGGATAGGTGTCATCGATATCGATCAAGATCCACACGATCCACCAGATGATGACGACGAATCCTAGCCAGCGCAGGCGCTGGCGCAATAACGAGGTCAACTCGTCTTCGGGAGAGAAGGGGGCCATCAGAGGATCGAGGCGCGGCGTGTTGCGGCGGCGTTCCTCGGCGATCGCGGCGTCGATGCGGCGTTCGAGCTGGCGCTGCAATTCGAGCTCATCGCCGCACAGCCATTCGGGCAAGACCGGGCGGCCTTGCTCGCGCAGGTCCTGCCATCTTTCGAAGAGCTGGTCGACCCGGCTGCTCATCCAGCTGTCCTCGCATCGTCTCGGGACATGTCGTGGTTAGAGATACGGATGAGAATGGAAGTGCCCACTTCCTGGCCCTGGCGATTCGGATTTACCCTTGTTCTTCGGACGGCAGAAAAGACCGAGCCAGTGCGGCCAGCTCGGCCACGCTGAGCGGCTCTGCCCGGATAGGGATGACCTGGTGCAGCACCTTGTAGCCCAGCTGCGCGAACTGGTGATAGTTGTCGATGAGGTAACGCGCGGGCCCTTCAGCGCCGGCAAGACAGACTGCCCCGCTGACCGCACGGGCCGTCATGTCCCAGGCGGGGGGCTGGTTCGGCTGATCGCCGGGAGCGAGACTGCCGCCGCTCCAGTGCGCCGCCATGGCGAGAGCGCCGGCCGCGCATTCCCAGCCGGTGGCAACGCCGAGGCGGCCCGCTTCTTGCCGGGCCGGTTCGTCCTGGTCGCGCACCCAGCACAGCGCGGCCAGCAGGGCTTGCTCGACCGGCTCGGTCAGCTGCCGGTGCCAGACCAGGGCCAGGCACAGACAGCCCCACCACACGGCCGCGCGCTTCGTCATCAGATATGACACGTATTGAAGAATGTCGCTGTCGAGCTCCGCATCGAGCAACGCTTCAAGAAAACTGAGCGTGGATGGTTCGGCAGCCTGGCTGCGCAGCCTGCGCAACAATCGTCGCGCGGGGATGCTCAACGTGATGCGTTCACACACCTGGGCCACGTCAAGTTCCGGTCGTTCCACGTTTGCCCTCTTGTTGTAGATTCGAACCAGAGCCCTTATGATCAGCGTAGAATAGATGCTGAAAGGAGGGCGGACATGCCTTTTCCCATTTCGAGAATCGGCGACGTGACGGGCTCCGGGGACGCGATCACCGGGCCAGGGGCACCGACGGTGCTGGCGTTGGGGCTGCCCGTTTCATGCCTGGGAGACACGGTTTCGGGTGGGGCGTGCACCGGCGCGGTGACGCTGGGCTCGTTGACCGTGCTCGCCCTGGGCCGCCCGGTTACACGCAGCACCAGCCAGGTTACCGGCGTGAACCCGGCCAGCGGCGTGCCGGTGGCAACTTCGGTGGCCGGGCCCGGCGCGGTCAACGTGCTTGTCTCCTGATCGCGGTGCCCGCCTGGCTCATTCGAGCACTGCCCCCACACTACGCTTATAGGCGATGCCCTTTTCGGGCGGAAAGAGTCGCAGCCCTTCGGCGCGCAGCCTGGGGGCGTGTTCGCGCTCGTAGCGTTCGAAGGCATCGCGCGAAGGGAACAGGTAACGGACTTCATAGGCACGGGCCGGTTCGTCCAGCGCGACGATGGCAGCCGAGCTGGCCCCGCCGGCGATGACTTCAGCGATGTGGCCCCCGCGCAGCCAGTCCAGCCAGGGCTGCACGAGCCCCTCAGCGGCGAATGTCACAGAAACCGTGTAGGCGACCTTCATGATGCACTTACCGTCGGCAACAAGGGCAATCGTTCCAGCAGATCATCGACCGTGAGGGGCTCGAGGGTTCGGAAACCCACGCGGGCCAACCGCGCCGAACGCAGGGCACATTCTTTTTCCAGCAAGTAATAGCGGTTGTAGTCGGCGCGTTCCTCGTTGACGGCGCGCAGGTCCACCTTGGCGAGATAGCCCTGCCAGCGTTCGTTGAAGCGGGCAATGCTCTCGTTCAGCTCGGCCAGGGCGCGGCGAATGGCCCGCGGCGACGTGGCGGCTGACGGCACCACGCGCAAGCGCGGATCCAGCTCGGCATGCATGTCCTGGACGATGCGAATGGCGGCCTCATCGAGCACGTCGTGGAAGCCGTGGACCGCCAGGGCAACCAGCGTGCCTAGCCGCAGCTTGACCATCTCGAGCCAGTCGCGGCGCTGGCGGCGGCCCCGCTCGAGCACTTCGTTGAGGGCATCTTCGACGCGTCGAGCCCGGCGCACGTAAGCCGGCGCGGCGTACTGCGCCTGGAATAGCTGCACCAGGTCGTTCTCGATCGACCGGGCCGGGATCGGTACTTCTTCCATGCTCCGCCTCCGCTACAATCATCGGCAAGGCTATTCTAGGAGTTCGCCGGAGACGCAGATGCCCTATTATCCCACGCGGGACGAGTTTATCGAGCTGGCCCGGAACGCCAGCGTGGTCCCGGTTTATCGCCAGCTCGTGGGCGACACGCTCACGCCGGTCACCGCCTTCTGCAAGATCCAGGAAGGGGACTGGGCGTTTCTGTTCGAGAGCGTGGTGGGGGGCGAGCGCGTGGGCCGCTACAGTTTTGTTGGCTCCGGGCCGTTCCTGCACTTCCAGGCGTTCGGCAATCGAGTGGAGATTGGCCGGCCCGGGCAGCCGATCGAGAAGTTCGAGCACGAAGATCCGCTGCGAGCCCTCGAAGAACACCTGGCCCGCTATCGCGCGCCGCACGTGCCCGGGCTGCCTCGCTTTTGCGGCGGCGCCGTGGGCTATGCGGGCTACGACACGATTCGCTACGTCGAGAGGCTGCCCCATCCTCCCGAAGATGACCGCGGGCTGCCCGACCTGTGTTTTGCCTTCTACGACCGCATGGTCATCTTCGACCAGCTCAACAAGACCGTGGCGGCGGTGGCCCATGCCCACGTCGACGCCAAGGACCCGGGCAAGAGCTACGACGAGGCCTGCCGCCGCGTCGACAAGCTGGTCGAGCGGTTGCAGCAAGGCGTGGCCGACCTGCAACTCACCGACATCGCGCCGCTGGGCGAGACCCACCGCGACTTTCGCTCGAACTTCGAGCCCGCCGCCTTCGAGGCCGCCGTCGATAAATGCAAGGAGTACATTCGCGCTGGCGACATCTTCCAGGTGGTGCTCAGCCAGCGCTTGCAGACCGAGACCAAGGCGCGGCCCTTCGACATCTATCGCACGCTGCGCGTGGTCAATCCGAGCCCGTTCATGTTCTACGTGAAGGCCGGGCCGCTCGCGCTCGTGGGCGCCTCGCCCGAGATCATGGTCCGCGTGGAAGAAGACCGCGTGACCATCCGCCCGCTCGCGGGCACGCGCCGCCGCGGCAAGAACGACGAAGAAGACGAGCAGCTTGCCCGCGAGCTGATCGACGATCCCAAGGAGCGGGCCGAACACATCATGCTGGTCGACCTGGGCCGCAACGACATTGGCCGGGTGGCCCGCTATGGCAGCGTGCAGCTCAGCGACCTGATGGTGATCGAACGCTACAGCCACGTGATGCACATCTCCTCGAGCGTGACGGGCCGCTTGCAAGAGGGCAAGTCCGCCTTCGATGCGTTGCGCGCTTGCTTGCCCGCGGGCACCCTGAGCGGCGCCCCCAAGGTGCGGGCCATGGAAATCATCGACGAACTCGAACCGCATCGCCGCGGCCCGTATGGCGGCGCGGTCGGCTATGTCGACTTCTCGGGCAACATGGACACCTGCATCGCCCTGCGCACGCTTGTCCTGAAAGGGCAAACCGTCTACCTGCAAGCGGGCGCCGGCATCGTCGTCGATAGCGTGCCCGCCACGGAACGCGAAGAGACCCTGAACAAGGCCAGAGCGTTGTTGCGTGCCCTCGAGATCGCCGAGACGCAGCTCTGAATACAATAACCGGCAGCCAACTCTCTTCACCAAGGAGGTTCTTCATGTCTGGACGACGACTGGCAACGTTTGCAATCCCGGTGCTGGCCCTTTTCCTCGCGGCGAGTGAAGGGCATGCCCAGCGTTATGGCGGGCGGCGTGCCTACGGGCCGGCGGCCCCGCCCGGTTATGCTTACCCTGCTTATCTCGCGACGCCTTACACCACCTGGTACAACTACTACCCCGAGCCCTATCGTTATCCGCGCGAGTACGGGCTGTTCGCCCCGGCCCGCATGTACGCCGATCCGTACGTCTCGCCCTACGGCCCGCGCTTCGGCCGGGCGCTTCCCTATGCGGAGATGGCCCCCGCGCCGGCGCCGACCAATGCGGCCTACATCGAGGTCAGCGTGCCCGCGACAGCCGAGATCCTCTTCGATGGCTCGAAGACCACGCAAACGGGCACGGATCGCCTCTTCGAGACTCCCGAACTGGAACCGGGCAAGGAATTCGAATACGAGGTCACGGCCCGCTGGCAGCAAGACGGCAAGCCGGTGGAAGAGAAGAAGGCCGTCACCGTCCGCGCCGGGCAGCGCGTCCGCGTCGATTTTTCATCGCCGAAGTAGTAACACACGCTCCCTCGATATCGGTGCGAGCCGGGGGCGTAAGCTTCCGGAGGTGAGGGACGGTGAGTTCCTCCGGGAGCCAACGTTCCTGGCTCGCCAATTCGAGAAGTAGCGCTGGTGTGGTACGAACCCCGACGCACCAGCGCGGGCATGCCATCGAGGAGTCTTGTCATGATCATCAAGACCAGCGGCGATCACGTTGTCCACCACACGCCGACGTGCGGCGACGTGATCGAAATCCTGCGCGGCCGCGAGTATCCGCATCTGAACGTGGCCATCGCCCAGGACATCCGGCCCACGCGGGCTCATTTCCACAAGACCTTCG
>JBFWSD010000275.1:0-7509 GCA_050248575.1 Gemmataceae bacterium | reverse complement strand
CTCATCGGCCGGCGGCCGCAGCTCACCGAGTTGCTCGACATATTCTGGATGGACTGGCATGCCCGCGACCAGGGAGCGATCCGCTATCCCAGGGGCGAGGACATCAACACCGTGGCCCGCCAGGCCGAGCGCCTGCTGCGGGCCTTTCAACTCAGCGACTGGGCCGTGCCCGGCGGCACTATCATCGGCGTGGAAGAAGAAGTCCGTGGGCGGCTCGCACCCGACCTGCCCGAGATCCTGGCCCGCCTCGACCTGATCGTCGAGACGGAGGACTGCGTGACTGTCACCGATTTCAAGAGTGCCCGCGGCGCGTGGAGCCAGGACCACGTGCGGGACGCGGCCGAGCAGCTCCTGCTCTATCACGAGCTGGCCATGCCGCTGGCCGGCGGCAAGCCGATCCGGCTGCAGTTCGCGGTGCTGACCAAGACCAAGGTGCCTGAGCTGGCCTTGCACGAGGTCCGGCCCGAGCCGCGGCAGCTGCGGCGGACCAGGCTGATCGTCGAGCGCGTTTGGCAGGCGATCCAGAGTGGGTCGATCTATCCCAGCCCGTCGCCGATCAACTGTCCGTCCTGCCCCTATCGCGAACCGTGTCGGGCCTGGACAGGCTGAATGTCTCGAAGTGGTCGAAGAACAAGTAAACGGAAAGAGAGGAGAGGCAATGCTCGCAAGAATGAGTCTGATGATCTTGATCACCTGTGTCATGGCGACGCTGGTCATCGAATGGGGCTGGATGCTGTGGCTGCCGACGGCCGCGGCGTTTGGCATGCTGGGGTTCATCAAACGAGTGCTGGGCTGAGCGCCCGGCACGGCGGCGGTCGGCGTGAAGTGCGCCGGGCCGCCGGTCTTTCTCTTTAGGTATGAACATGCGGGCACGGGCTCGCCGCTCGCTATCCGACCACGAACTGCGGGTTTCCGAAGGATGTGTCCGCGTCGAGCGTGATCTCGAACGACGCAATCGGGTCAGGTGGCAAGGCACCGTGCTCGTTTCCGTGTCAAGTGAGTCATGATCCCGGCGTGACCCAGCGAGGGTGTCGATCAAGGCCCCTTCGCTCCACCAGCATTACCCGGCTTCATCGCTACTACGGGCCTCTCCGCCACCCCACACGGCCCGGCCTGTCCCTCGCGGGCGTCCGGTTGAGGGCCACGCGTCTTCACCGCTGGGGCTTCCCGTGTTGCGGTCGATTTCCTTGCATGCATGCCGACGCCAATACCCGGCGGGAACGGTGGGTGTCCTTGTCGCTTCTTCCCCACACGTCGGCGGCCTTCCCCTGAATACTGCCCGGTCGGCTACCGCATCTTGGTCTTTCGAGGCCTGCTCAGCGTTCATTTACGTTTCGGCCTGCATGCTTGCTGGATCGCCTGGAAGCGACCCGTTGCACCAGAGGCTTCGACGGATTCGTTACTTCCTCCGCCGCCCCGATTGCTACCGGCTGGAGCGACCCGTCGCCGGATGGGACTTGCACCCACTGGAAATCGCCGCCTTTGCGCGGCGCAAGTATTTTGGTCCCACGATCAGCGGCACACCGACCTTCTTACGGCGCGTCCGATCCTTGACCCACTCCTTCCAGCGGGTGCCCCGCTGACTGGAGACCAACGATTGTGTGCATTCAATGGGCGTCGCTGTAATAGGCACCGTTCCAGTTTTCGGGTGGGGGGTCCTTCTCGAAGTGCCGGCATTGATCGATCATGAACCTGGCCGCCACGTCTCCGGAATGCAGGGCCAGCACCCGTTCGAACTCAGCGCAGGCCTCTGCCCAGTCGCGCGCCAGGTAGCGTTTGAGACCAGCCTCGTGCCGGGCGGCTTGCTCCAGGCGTGCCTCATCGACCTGCCCCTTGAGGCCTAGCAGCTCGTAGATCTGCACCACTTCCGTTTTTCCCTTCACGACGATACCACCCAGGCAGCGCACGACAATGGCGTCGCCGGCGGCCTGTCGCGTGTACTGGCTGATGACGACCTCGGTGCCGAACAGCTTGTTCACCCCTTCCAGGCGGGCCGCCAGGTTGACCGGATCGCCGATGGCCGTGTAGTTGAGGCGCGTGTCGCTGCCGATGTTGCCGATCACCACTTCGCCGGTGTTGATGCCAATGCGGTTGTAGAAGGGCTGCAGCCCACGCACTTCCCAGACCTCACGCAACTGGCGCATGCGCGCCTGGCAACGCAGGGCCGCCTTGCAGGCCGCCAGGGCATGATCTTCCAGCGGGTTGGGCGCGCCCCAGAACGCCATCACGGCATCGCCGATGAACTTGTCGACCGTGCCACCCGAATCGACGACCTCGCCACTGAGCGTGCCCAGGTATTCGCGCAACTGCTCGACGAAGGCTTCGGCCGGCATGCTCTCGGCGATGGTCGTCGAATCAGGTCGCAGAAGCACACGGTGAGCACGCGGCGCTCGCCCCCCAGCCTGGCTTCCTGGTTGCCCTGCAAGAGCGTGCGGACCAGGTCGGCGGGCACATATTTCTGGAACGAACGCAGGCTGGTCTTCATGTCCTCCACGGACACCGCCAGCCGGTCGACCTCGACAATGAACGAGTGGGCCACCGGCTGCGGTTCGATGTGAAACTCGCCGATCGCCACGGTTTCTTTGCCCAGGCGCTCGAGCGGTTTGGCCACCTGGGCCGAGATGAAGTAGCCCAGCAGCAGCACCAGGAGGAAGATGCCCCCGCCCAGCCGCAGGCCAAAGCGGAAGTTTTGGTCGACGCGGCCCAGGATGTCCGCGCGGGGCACCACGATGCAGATGGTCCAGTTGCCTGGGAAGCGCAGCGTTCTGGCCACGTGCTGATGCAGCCCGATGTAGGCGACGCCGTCAACCTCGAAAGGTGTTGGGGCGGAGGTACCCGTCTGGCTGGCCGGGTCCTGCGCCAGCGACTGGGCATACGCGCGGGCCACCGGATCGCCGAACTCGTCCAGCGGCACGAACTCGCTCGGCCGGTCCGGGCGTGGCCGCATGATCAGATCGATGTTTGGATGCACCACGATCGTGCGGCTGCCATCGAAATGCTTGCCGATGATGAACGCGTAGCCGTGCTGGGCAACACGCACCGACATGAGAAACTGACACAGGCTGGACAGCTCGAAGCTGCTCTCCATCACCGCGTTGATCTCGCCCGCCTTGTCAAAGAAAGGGGTAGCGAAGCTGATGCCATGCACGTCGTGCGAGAGGCCGGCCCCCTGAAAAACATAACTGGCGGTCCAGGTTGGATGACGGGTGCGCAGGGCAGCCCGGTACCAGGGGCGCTGGCGGGTATCGGCCAGCGACCCGGGCGCGGGCATCGGGTTCGACGGATAATCGTCCGGCTTGTAGCGGCGCGCCACCAGCTTGCCAGTCTTGGGGTCGTACCGCGAATCGAGCACGAAGGTCTCGCCCGGCACGCGCGTGATGCCCACGAACTCGCCGTTGCTCAGACAGATAAAGATGTCAGACTGGCTCGAGTTCTGCTCGAGGAAGACGCGCCAGAGGGAGACCAGCCCGGGGAAGTCGTCGACACGGAACGTGCCGTTGGTGATCAGCCGCTTGGTCAGGCTGCCCTGGCGATTGGCAGCGCTGAGCCGTACTTCGATCTCCCTTTCGATGCGCAGGGCCGTTTGCTCAAGCAACTGCTGGCTCAGATCTTTGACCGTGTAGACGCCATTGTTGTACGCGTTGGTACCTTGCAACACCATGGCCACGGCCAGCAAGGCAATCATTGCGGATACCAGGGTCACGCGGAAGGTGAGCTTCAACATTAATCTGAAAACTACTGTTTCGGCGTTGATAAGTCCATGGGCCGTTATGAGAGCGTCTTCGGTTGGTTTGGTTCGGCTTCACTCTTGGCATGTCCGATGTCATGCCGGCGGGCATCATCCCGGGAATACGCCGGCCCCGAGTATCTGCCACGTTCGGCCAGAGCGCGTGAACCGGACCATGCTCCGCGAGCAGGGACTTGGCCTGGGCGGCGAGATCAGCTTCCGGATCCATGAGAATGACGCACGTGCCGTTCTCGAACAGTACCCATGACTTGTCAGGGCCATTGATCGTAGCCCGCCACGCCTCGATCAAATCGGCACTTTGCACCTCGAGCCCTCCGTTCACTGGTCGTTGTCTTCCCCGTCGGGGTCGCGATTCGGAGCGTAAACGATCCCTTCAGGAAGATCCTTGGGATCTTGGACGTGGCCAACGAGAATCGTCGGCTTGCTGGGCTTGGACGACGACATGTCAATCTCATTGCGATGAATGGGAGCTGGCCCGACCGGTACAGTCTCTCTCAGCGCGATGCATCTCAACAAGAATCGCTCGGCGAGCCACGTTTGTGCAGGGCTGGTCCGCGAGCTGGCGGAGAGTCGCGTGGCAAGGACGAACACGCCCACCCGCGCTGAGTTCCTGAAGCTAATCGAACAGGCCCGCGGCCTGAAGCAGCCCACGGGCGATGCGAAGTAAGAGCCTGAAAAACGTCGTCGTAACTGATGTTGCAAAAGCAATTTACGACCAACAGCGAAAAACCGCTGTTTGCGGGCATATCCTGACCCTCTTGGAGAAATTGCGCTCGCTACAGACGATCCTGGCGCGTTCTAGGGGGGTCTGGAGAGAGGTCGACGACGATCTTGGAGAAACTAGGCCGGATCAGAGGTTAGGTTGGTTCTCCAGTCTTCACAAGATGATAGCTTTACGGCGCCTTCGTCTTGAGTGGCATCTCTGCGAGCGGCTCCAGCACCAAAGCATTGCCGGGCTCAGGACAAGATAGCACCAGATCTGTACCAGCCACGAAAGTCTGGTAGTTCAAGACTCCCCCCGGCACATAGCGATAATGATGTACCAGGTTGCCCGTTTCGGTGTCCCAGAAGCGCAGTCGCTGCGGTCCCACCGAGAGAAGGTACTTTCCTGTCCTGGAGAAGGAGACGGCGTGCCCTTCCTGGCGGGCTTCGCCCAGGACGCGTCCACGCTGGAGCTTTTGCCCATCCCAATCGTAGAGGCGCGTGGGTTCGTCGAAAGCACCGGTGGCAATGCGCCGACCGTCGTGAATGGCCAGACCGTACACACTCTCACCCGCCTCGAGGGCGAGCACGACGGGTTTGCCCTCCGGGCCAAGAGGCAACACGCTCAATGCGTTTGGGCAGCCCACGACGACAAGGTCGTGTTCCAGATCAAAGACCGCCGAGTGGGTGCCCCCGCCAAAGTCCAGATCTTCGAAGCGGCGCAGCAGATTACCCTGGGCATCCCACAGCTGAGCCTTGCCGACCTGAACGGCCAGGTAATATTTGCCTTCGGGCGCGGCAAACAGATCCCCGCGATGTGGCATGCTTGACCCGGCGAGCACGATGGCACCGGTGCCCCGGCCACTGGCGAAGTCGAAGCGGCCCACCGTCGTATCTTCGTCGTCATTTTCCCAAAATTTGACCAGCAACTCGCGGTTGCCCATGCCCAGGATTCTCACAGTGGACAGTTCCTTGGCAGAATGCGATTTGAGCAGGGTGCCGCTCCCGACATCCCAGACGCAGACCCGATAGGCGCCGTCGTCAGTTCCGACGGCGCACAGCCAGCGTCGATCCGGAGTGAAGCCGGCCCAGTGGACCTTTTCCATGCCGGTGTAGGTGCGTTTGTTCTTGATGGTATTGAGATCGAGCGGGCCAGGGTCGGCCTTGCTGCAACCCAGCAAGAAAAGGAATCCCAGCCACCAACCCTGTCGCAGGCAGGCCGACATGATGCGCTACCTCCAAGAGGGTTCACGGTCTGTTTTCGAGGCGTTTGACGGCTTGCTGTGCGTGCCCTTTGGCGATTTCGTGGATCAGGTCGTCGTCGTCCCCCAGGTCGAGTTCGGCGAGTTTTTTCAGTGCGGGCAAGGCTTCGGTTACGTGGAATTTGGCCAGCAAATGGGCGGCCTGGCCACGGGCATCCCAGTCTTCACTCTCGAGAGTCTTGATCAAGTAGGCGGTGCCGGTGGCCCGATCGATGCTCATGAGCGACTCGGCAGCAAACCAATCAAACTCGCGTGCCAGTTGTTTCTGCAGCACCGGTACTAACTCCCTGGCACGCGGTCCAAGTTCGCCCAGATAGCGATGGATCATGAAGCGGTTGATGCCGGCGGTGGAATAGAGCGTCACAAGCTGGTGCACTGATGCCTCATCGGCTGGATCGAGTCGCGCGAAATGATAGTAGGCAGTGGCCCGGAAATTGGGGTTTTCGTGCGTTTGGTAGCCCTTCAATGCCTTGCGGGCAAGCTCGTTATGGGCGTCGATCTGAAACAAGCTGACGACAATGGAGAAGGCAAGGTTTTTATCGTCCATCTTCTGGGCATGGAGGTGCGTGAGCATGGGGATGGCCATCCGGGCCGGGGCGCCAATATTGCCCAGCGCTTGAATCGCAGCGCTCTGCGCACCGGCATTGCCTTCCCCGGGCTTGGGACGCAACTCGCCGCTGGCAACCTTTATCAGCATCGGCACGGCCCCCTGGGCCGCCGCGCCAATCCGACCCAATGCTTGTGCGGCGTTCTCATTAGGCAGCGCACCAATCAGTGCCGGTACGGCATCTTCTTTGTATTTCACAAGCGCGGCCACCGCCACCTGGCGGAACTCGCCGGACAGCCTGGCGACCAGTGGCGGAATGGCCTCCTTGGCCTCTGGTGCCATGTTTGCCAGTGTGTCCGTGACCGCCTGGTGGAGTTCGCGATGATAGGTCACGAACTCCGTGCCGTTCTTGCCCATGTTCGTCGCATCGTCCAGAGCAGGGATGGCGCGCTTGGCCCGCGCACCGTATTCCCAGAGGGCGCTGGCCGCGACAGTCTGCTTGTCCGGATCAGAACTCTTGAGTTGGGCGATCAGCTTGTCAATCTTGGCTTCGACAGTATCCGCATTCTTCTGCTCAGGAGAACTCTGGCCGCAACCAGCGAGCACCAGCACGGCAATGATCAGGAAGGGTGACCGGCGCATTGAGGCGATCTCCACCAGATTGGGAATGAAGATTGAATCTACTCTCGATCTAGGATCCGGTCAAGCACCACGAAGTGACCTTTAGCACCTCCGCACATGCCGTCCGCCTGGGAAAAGTCTCGGCACTCTATCCTGGGATCAGTCACCAGCCTTTCCCTCTGGGGAATGCGCGGATTGGCAGCGCGAGCTTGTGGTGCGCGCATTACAAGCGCGCTGTCGATCCTGCGCGCACCGATCTCGGCAGATCATCACAACTTGAAGCATGGTCGGGGCATGCCGCTTGAATCCTCTTCAAACTGTAGTTGTCTGTTAGGCATGAACCAAGCGGGCACGGGCTCGCCGCCTGCTATCCGTCGAGCGTAACCTCGAACGACGAACCCAGGTGAAGGCGAGGACGAAGCACAGGGCCATCGCCGCCACGAACGGCACGCCGAGGTGGTTGAGGCCGGCACCGAGACATGAAGTTGTTGCACGTTCACGGTCCCATCAATTGCATAGCATGTAATTCTCTTGTCATTGCCTTCGGGAGGACGTTGCCGGAGAGTTTCTTCCTTTCCAAACAGCCGCGCATGCGATCCATGCAGCCACGAACAATCCCGCGACCCATT
>JBFWSD010000274.1:0-7513 GCA_050248575.1 Gemmataceae bacterium | reverse complement strand
TAGACCCGATGCTGGGGCAGCGACACGTCGAGCCGATGGCGGCGCGCATCCATCACGGGCTGGCACGTCTCGAGGGCGTGCTGCACCGCCTCGCGCACGTCGAGCCGGTCTTTCTGTAGCTGGATGCGGCCCTGCGTGATGCGCGACACGTCGAGCAGGTCGTTGATGAGGTGGATGAGATGCTTGACCTGCCGCTCCATGATGACGCGGACGCGTTCGAGCGGCGTGTCTTCCAGGCCCAGTTGCTTGAGGACTTCGAGGCCGTTGCGTACGGGGGCCAGCGGATTGCGTAGTTCGTGGGCGAGCATGCCCAGGAACTCGTCCTTGCGGCGATGGGCCTCGGCCAGCTCGTGGGCGTGCTGGCGGAGTTGTTCTTCGAGCTCGGTGCGTTTTTCGATCTCAGCCTCGAGGGCGCGGGCCTTGTCGCGGGCTTCCTGCATGCTCTGTTCCGCCCGCTTCCTGGCCCGGTGGAGGCTTTCGCTGACCAGGATGCTGACCACCCCGACCATGGTAAAGATGATGAAGCCCACCAGGTGTTCGCCGGCAAAGATCGAAAAGGTCTGGCGTGGCGGAATGAAGAGGAAGTTGCTGCTGACCAGGGCCAGCACGAAAGCCACGAGCGAAGGGCCCCAGCCTCCCAGCCACGCGGTGAGCAGCACGGCAATATAAGCGAAGCCGAAGGGGAAATGTTCCCCGAGGACGGGCTCCAGCAGCCAGCGCATCCAGGTGGCCAGGGCGACACTGCCGATGGCCAGCCCATAGCGAAACAGCAAGTTCTGCCGTATCGACATGGTGGCCCTCCAGTAGCGAACCTCGCCCATCGTGATCATCCAGCGGGGATGCGCCCCATTATAACGCCTCCGCCAGACACCGGGAAAGGTTTGCCGAAAAAGTAATCCAGGCCGGGCCGCCCGCAGCCGCGGGCGGCCCTCGCGGCCTCATTGCCTGATTTGCCTGGCGGGTGCTGCCCGATAGCTACAGACGACGCGTTGCCAGGAGGATCGATCCCATGGAAGGGAAACGTCTGTCGCGCCGGTGGAGTCGATGGATGGGCGCGGCCATGTTGCTGTCGCTGCCGCTCCCGGCGCCGGGCCAGCAGGGAATGGTGCAGCCGGCGGGCTGGCGTCGGCCCGCCTGTCCCTGTCCCGCGCCCCGCGTCTTGCCGGAACCGCCAGAGTCGCCGCCGCCGCCCGCGGGACCGGAACAACCGCCCGCCACAACACCCGCGCCGGATTCGGCAGTGGAGCCCGATCTTTCTCCCGAACAATTCGCGGCAACCGGGGGCGGCGAGACCTTCGCGGCCATGAGCAGCGCGGTTGGCTACATCGATCCGGCCCTGCCCATCACCAGGATTCGACTGAGGGTCGATGCGGCCTACGGCGACAGTCGGCCCGATCGCGCCGAGTTCCTGTATCCGAAGGAAGCGGCGCTGGGCGGGCCGGGCCCGGCCCGTCCGGGCAACCTCGTGGACTATCAGGACATTCGAACCTACCTGGAAGCAGCCTACGATCACGGCTATTCGCTGTTCGTCGAGTTGCCCGTCCGCTTCCTCAATCCGGGCGGCAACGCGAACGCGAGCGGCTTTGCGGATATGAATGCCGGCTTCAAGTACGCACTGCTCAGCGACGAGGACAAGGTCTTCACCTTTCAGTTCCGCACCTACATCCCCACCGGCGACGCCAGCCTCGGGCTGGGCACGCATCACGTGAGCCTCGAGCCCGGTTTCCTCGGCTACTGGCAGGCGACCGAGCGCATCGGCCTGGCCAGCGAGTTCAAGGACTGGATCCCGGTAGACGGCACCGACTTCGCGGGCAACATCCTGCAATACGGTGCGGGACTGAATTACCTGCTCTTCGACACGGGCCGCCTGCGCATGATCCCGGTGGCCGAGTTCGTCGGCTGGACCGTGCTGGGCGGCAAGGAAACCGTCGTGCCGCCAGGCGCCATTCAGTCCGCCGCGGGCGACAGCATCCTCAATGCCAAGGTCGGCATCCGCACTGGCTTCGGGCAGCGGGCGGGCACCGGGCTACTTTCCGACGCCGATCTCTATCTCGGTTACGGCCGCGCCCTCACCGGCGAGGTCTGGTACAAGGACCTGATGCGCATGGAATTCCGCCTGAACTTCTGAGAGCCAAGAACGGACTCACGAACACAGACAGCACGGACCAGGTGGTCCGTGCTGTCTGTGTTATCGGCGGTCGAGAATTGCGTTTACCAGAGCGTCATTTCGTAGGATCGCTGAGTCGACCCAGGAAGAGGATGCTGCCCGTGGTGTGGTCGCGGATCAGGAACAGGAACGGGTGATCGGCGCGGAAGACGACGGGCCGATCAATGGCCGCGCTGGTCGGACGAATCACGACGGCTGTGGCGGCCGCCGCCTCGGTACCTTCCTCGTTCACGTCCACGAAACCCTGATGGATGACGTTCGAGATGAAGAGGCTTTCCTTGCCGCCGTTCATGCCGGAGAAATCAGCCCGGTCGGAGAAGGGAGACGGCATGCCCATCTTGCTGAGCACCGGGGCCAGCTCGAACTTGGCCGTGGTCTTGAATTTGGGCAAGCTGACGACAACCTCCGGGCGGCCCATCTTGCCGAGCCAGGTGTCGAGCTTGTCCGCGGTCAGCCCCTTCTCCACTTCCGCGAGCCCGTCCTTCTTGCGGGGCAGCACCACCAGCATCGACAGGCTCTTGCCCTCGTAGGGCAACTCGAGCATCTGCACGTCGGCATCCTGGTAGAGCTTGAAGTGGCCCGTCTGGTTCATCAAGGGCGCCTTCACCTGCTTGTCGGCCGAGAGGAAGAAGGGCGCTTCGCGCGTGGCATCCTTCTTGAACTGCGTGGCCCAGTCACCCTTGAAGTAGATGGCGTTGGTCAGCACCAGCCGGGTATCGGATTGCAAGACTCCCTTGGCGATCAGGTCCTTGATCTTGTCGTTGGTATTCTCTTCGACCCACTTGTTGATGGCCTGGCGGGCCGTCTCGGTCTGGACGAAGTCGACTTCGCGCAGCCCGGCGCCATAGTTCTTGTCGGTAGTGGTGAGGAAGGCCTGTTCGAACGGGTAGCCCTTCTGGCCCCAGAGTGCGTTGGCGACGCTGAGCTGAACGCCCTTGGTCTTGCCGTCGCGGCGAGTGAGGCGGATCAGCTCGCCGAAGGCAGCGTGGCGCTTGGCCTGTTCGGGGATGAGGTGCATGGTCTTGACCATCTCCGCGTCGGTGGTGCCGCGTGCGCCAGCCGAGGTCATGGCGAGGGCCGTGGAGATGCTGTACGGCGACAGGAAGAGGTTGCCCTCCTGGTCGCGGATCTTGCCGTAGAGTTCGAAGGCGAAGCGGTTGTCGCCCGTGACGGTGGACTTGACGTCCTCGAGAGGGGCCTTGGCGTCGTCGGCCGCCCGGCCGATCAGGCCGATCAGCACCAGCACGCCGAGCGCCAGCGGAAGGATCCTTTTCATGTGCGAGCCTCCTTTTTTGCATTCGGTGAAGAGTCGTTGAAAGATCCAATACGCCCCCAGATGAACGCGGAACGGAGCTGCGCGGAACTTCGCGGATCTGTTCGGAACGGCGGAAGTAATCCGCTGCTATTGGAGAATCCGCGCACATCCGCACAGCCTAGCTCAGCGTTCATCCGCGGGCGATTTCTTACTTCGTCGGGTCGGCAATGCGGCCCAGGAAGAGGATGCTGCCCGTGGTGTTGTCGCGGATCAGGAACACGAACGGGTGGTCGGCGCGGAAGGTGGGCGTGATCTGCACGCTTTCGGCCTTCACGACGACTGCCGTGGCGGCGGCGGCCTCGGTGCCCTCCTCGTTCACATCGACGAAGCCCTGGTGAATGACATTGGAGACATAGAGCTTTTCCTTGCCGCCATTCATGCCGGAAAGGTCGGCCCCGCCCGAGAAGATGGTGGGCATGCCCATCTTGCCGAGTACCGGGGCCAGCTCGAATTTCGAGGTGGTCTTGAACTTGGGCAGGCTGACCTGAACCTCGGTCTTGCCCATGCGGCCCAGCCATTGCTCGAGCTTGTCGGCGGTCAGGTTCTTCTCGACCTCGGCGAGCCCGTCTTTCTTGCGGGGCAGCACCACGAGCATCGACAGCCCGTTGCCCACGTAGGGCAGCTCGAGCATCTGCACCGAAGGATCCTGGTACAGCTTGAAATCGCGCGTCTGGTGCATCATGGGCGTTTTGATCTGCTTGTCCGCAGCCACGAAGAACGGCGCTTCGCGCGTCGCTTCTTTCTTGAACTGGCTGGCCCAGTCACCCTTGAAGTAGATGGCGTTGGTCAACACCAGCCGGGTGTCGGAATCGAGCACGCCGGAAGGGATGAGGTCCTTGATCTTGTCGTTGGTGTTTTCTTCGACCCAGGTGTTGATGGTCTTGCGGGCCGCTTCCGCCTGGAGGAAGTTGACCTCGCGCAGCCCGGCGCCGTAGCTGGTGTCGGTGGTGGCGAGGAAGTCCTTCTCGAAGGGGTAGCCCTGCTGGCCCCAGAGTGCGTTGGCGACGCTGAGCTGAACGCCCTTGGTCTTGCCGTCGCGGCGGGTGAGGCGGATCAGTTCGCCGAAGGCGGCGTGCCGCTTGGCCTGTTCGGAGATGAGATGGAGGGTGTCGACCAGTTCCGTGTCGGTCTTGCCGCGCGCGCCGGCCGAGGTCATGGCGAGGGCCGTGGAGATGCTGTACGGCGACAGGAAGAGGTTGCCCTCTTTATCGCGAAGTTTTCCGTAAAGCTCGAAAGCGAAGCGGTTGTCGCCGCTCACCGTGCTCTTGACATCCTCGAGCGGAGCCTTGGCCTGCTCGGCGGCCGGGCTATTCCACGTGCCAAAAACGAGTGCAATGCCAGCGGCCAGGACGGCGAATCTCTTCATGACGAGTCCTCCGTTGCAGTCCAGAAATGATCTCCCAGGACTGAGACGGGGCAGCTCGCCGAAAAGATTGCCCGTAGCCACGAGATTTGTGTTGCACCGCGGGCGGCCCCGACATACCACATTCTCAAGCTCGTTTGATTCTCGACCCGTGCAGGTAGCCGATCATGCCGCGACCCTTTTCCCGTCGTCAGTTCCTGGGCCAGTGCGTCGGCGGCCTGGCCGCCGCGGGCTGTAGCTCCTCTTCGCCATCAAAGAGCGGGCCCTATGCCGGCCAGACCTTGCGCGTCTTCATCTACTCGGGCGGGCTCGAAAAAACCTTGCGGGCCGCCTTCGTCGATCGGCTCGAGGCACGCACCGGCGCCACCGTCGTGCTCGATCCGGGCTGGTGGGATTCCATTCCGAAGCTAAAGGCCTCGCCCCCCGGGCAGCCCGCCTTCGACCTGGTCCTAACCGACGCCACGCAGGGCTATCCCGCCATCAAGGAAGGGCTGTTCCAGAAAATCGACATGAAGCGAATCCCCAATCGCGAACGGCTCAGCCCGGCCGTCCTCGACAACTGGGTCTATCGCGAGGGCTACGGCATCACCTTCCCCGATTCGGTGATGACGCTGGCGTATCACAAAGAGCTGCTCCCCTTCACCCCCACCAGCTGGGCCGATCTGCTGCGCGACGACGTGAAGGGCAAGGTCGCTCTCTACAACTCGTTCTACATGTCGCTCTATACCTTCGCGTGCATGAAGGCAGCCCAGGAGGGCAAGGCCGGCACGGCTCACGCGGAAGTGGAAGAAAACCTGCCCGGCGTGCTCGACTTCGCGAAGGCCCAGCGCGACCGCGTCAGGTACTGGTGGCCCACTTCCACCGACATGTCGCTCAGCCTGGCCCAGAAGGATTGCGCCATCGGCAATCAACACAGCACGCAGATGCTGCGCACACTGGTTGAGCGTTCCGAACTGGGCGCGGTGGTCCCGGAGCAAGACCGAGCCTTCACGCAGCTCATGTGGGTGATCCCCGCGGGAACCAGGCACAAGGAGCTGGCCGAAGAGGCCATCAACGAGCTGTTCAGCCCGGAGGTGCAGCGCGAGTTTTGCCGCAACGGCTGCATGACCTCGCAGGTGGAAGTGGCCGCCGAGATCGCGGCCGCCGATCCACTCTGGAAGCAGTTCTACCCCAGCACGGAAGAGCAGCTGCGTTCGCTCCGCTACTATCCGTATGATGCTTACTTCAGAGCCTGGGACGAGATCGTGAAGACCTGGGACCAGGAGATCCTGCGTAAGGGCTGAGCATGGCTGAGGCATTGCGGCTCGAGGGGCTGAGCAAGTCGTTCGGTCGGCAGCCCGCCGCGGTCAACGGTGTCGACCTGACGGTGGCAGCCGGCACGTTCTTCTGCCTGCTCGGTCCTTCGGGCTGCGGCAAGACCACATTGCTTCGCTTGATTGGCGGTTATCTGCAGCCCGATGCGGGCCGCATCCTGCTCGCGGGCGACGACATCACGTACCGCCCGCTGGAAGAACGCGATCTCGGCATGGTCTTCCAGAACTACGCTCTTTTCCCGCACCTGACCGCGCGAGGCAACGTGGCCTTCGGGCTGGAAGCGCGTGGCGTGCCCCGTGCGGAACGCCAGCGCCGCGTGGAAGACATGCTGGAGCGCGTTGGCCTGGCGGCCGATGAACGCATGCGGCGGCCCGGGCAACTCTCCGGCGGTCAGCAGCAGCGCGTGGCCTTGGCCCGGGCCCTGGTCATCGAGCCCCGGCTGCTCTTGCTCGACGAACCGCTGGCCAACCTCGATCGTCAACTGCGCGAACAACTTCGCGGCGAGCTGAAAGAGATCCAGCGCCGCACCGGTGTCACAGCCCTCTTCGTCACGCACGACCAGGAGGAAGCGCTCTCGCTGGGCGATCAAGTCGGCCTGATGATGGCGGGCCGCCTCCTGCAAGCCGGCTCGCCGCGCGAACTCTACGAGCGGCCCCGCTTGCCGTTCGTGGCCCGCTTTGTGGGCCACGCCAATCTGCTCGAGGTGATCGACGTCGAGCCGGGCAAGCTGCACCTGCGCGGCGGCCTGTCCCTCCAGCACGAAGCGGGCAACATCACCAAGGCAAGCTGGCTGCTGATCCGCCCGGAGAACATTCTGTGCGGACCTGCTGCGGCAAGTTGCCCGCAGCGCTGGCAGGCCCGCCTGGTCGACAGCACCTTCCTCGGTTCCGACCAGCTCTTGCAGGTCGAGCCCGTGCCGGGCGTCAGCCTGCGCGTGCGTTGCCGCCCGGGCACGGTTGTCGACGCCACGCGCGACGACACCTTGACCATTGGCTTCGCGGACGAGTCGATCTGGCCCATCCCCGAGGTCGATCCCGGCTGGCTGTCCAGGGCAGAAGGTTGAATCATGAACAGCCCGCGAACAACGTGGCGACCGCTCGGGCTGGCGTTGCCCGCTGTCGCGCTGCTCGTGCTCTTCTTCCTCTTGCCGATGGTCTTGCTGGTGCGCGTCAGCCTCTACGAAGGGGGCGGGCAAAGCGGCTTCGGTATCGGCGGCCGGGGCTTCTACACGCCGGGCACCTGGACCCTGGAGACCTATCGACACCTCCTGGGCGAACGCTACTTCCGCTCCGTGCTCTCCTTCACGGTATACCTTGGCCTGGTCGTCACCGGCCTCACGCTGCTGATCGCCTAT
>JBFWSD010000273.1:0-7513 GCA_050248575.1 Gemmataceae bacterium | reverse complement strand
AGCTCGAGTGCGGCCTGCTCGCGCGTTTGCCCGCGCAGAAAACAGAGCACCAGGGGCAGCCTGATCATGTCGGGCAGCCGGGCCAGCTCGTCATCGAGAGCGGCGAGGCATTCGTCGCGCTCAGCGTTTGTGGCTGCGCTGTTCATGGTGTTGCCCGCCCGGTGTTCGTGAATGCGGCGGCGTGTGGCCTGCACGCGGGCCCGCGTGGCCGTCCGCTGGGCGACGCGATACAGCCAGCCGGTGATCGATTCGTGCCAGTGCTGCCCGGCCTGGCGCAGCAGGATCAGGAAGGTGGCCTGGAAGGCATCCTCGGCATCCGGGCCGTTGCCCAGCACACGCAGGCACACGCCCCAGACCATCGGCCCGTGGCGGTCGAGCAGCGCGGCGAACGACTGGGCATCCCGCTCGCGGGCAAAGCATTCCAGAAGCTGGCGATCATCGACGTCGCGCTCGGGTGCCGCGCCGCACCAGGTGCGAAGACCGACCACGAGCTGTCGCCACGGGCTACTCATCCGTCCCACTCCTTCCGATCACCTACTATTGCTCGACGGGTACGGATCGGCCCATGGAATCTGGAAAAAAGTTTGCAGACGCTGAAGAGCCCGCGCTTGTGCGTGAGCCTGAAGTGCAAGCGCGGGCTCTGCAGTGCAGGATCTGCCCTCGCCCGCGCGAGGGCGGCAGCATAGATTCTCGGTAAGAACCCCAGGCCCCAAGGCGTATCGATAGCAACTTTGCGGAGAAACTTCGATGACGGTCCAGGTCTTGCCCGTGGATTCGCACAACGAGAAGCTGGTGGACAATGTTCACCCGCCCGACTGGAAGAATCCCGAGCCGGCCCCGCGTTACAACCTGGTGGTGATCGGCGCGGGCACGGCCGGCCTGGTGAGCGCGGCGGGATCGGCCGGGCTGGGGGCGCGCGTGGCCCTCATCGAGCGGCACCTGATGGGGGGCGACTGCCTCAACGTGGGCTGTGTGCCCTCGAAGGGATTGATCGCGGCCGCGCGCGTGGCCGCCCAGGTTCGCGACGCGGGCCACTTCGGCGTCCGCGTCCCCGACGGCGTTCACGTGGACTTCGCCGCCGTCATGGAACGCATGCGGAAGCTGCGCGCCGACATCAGCCCCAACGACGGCGCCCAGCGTTTCCAGAAACTCGGCGTCGACGTCTTCCTGGGTGATGGTAAGTTCCTCAACACCGAGTCGGTCGAGGTTGGCGGGCAAACCCTTCGCTTCAAGAAGGCGGTCATCGCCACCGGGGGCCGCGCCATCGCGCCCCCCATCACCGGCTTGCCAGAGGCGGGCTATCTCACCAACGAGACGGTCTTCTCGCTGACCGAGCGGCCCAACCGGCTGGCGGTGATCGGCGCGGGGGCGATTGGTTGCGAGCTGGCCCAGTCGTTTGCCCGCTTTGGCTCGAAGGTCACGCTGCTCGAAATCCTGCCCCAGATCATGGGCAAGGAAGATCCGGAGGCGGTCAAGATCGTGGCCGCCTCGCTCGAACGCGACGGAGTTGTCATCCACACCTCCGCCAAGATCAACGAGGTGAGGGTCGACGGCGGCGACAAGGTGCTCGTGGTCGAGAAGGAGGGCAAGACCGAGGAGGTGCGCGTCGATGCGATCCTGGTCGGGGCGGGCCGCGCGCCCAACGTCGCCGGGCTGAACCTGGAAGCCGCCGGCGTCCGTTACGACACCAAGAAGGGAGTCGATGTCAACGACCGACTGCAAACGTCGAACCCGAACATCTTTGCCGCGGGCGACATCTGTTCGCAGTACAAGTTCACGCATGCGGCCGACGCGCTGGCCCGCATCGTCATTCAGAACGCACTCTTCATGGGCGGGGCCAAGGCGAGTGCCCTCACGATTCCCTGGGCCACCTACACCGATCCCGAAGTGGCCCACGTTGGCCTGTACGAGGCGGAGGCCAGGGCGAAGGGCATCGATCATCGCGTGCTGGTGCAGCCCTTCCACGACGTCGACCGGGCCATCCTCGAAGGCAACACCGAAGGCTTCGTGAAGATCGTGGCCTCTCCCAAGGGCAAGATCCTGGGCGCCACCATCGTCGGGTCCCACGCGGGCGACATGATCTCCGAAATCACCGTGGCCATGATCGGCAACGTCGGCCTCGGCACCATCGCCAAGACCATTCATCCTTACCCGACGGAGGCCGAGGCCATCAAGAAGCTTGGCGACGCCTTCAATCGCACCAAGCTCACCCCGCTGGTGAAGACCCTCTTCTCCAAGTGGCTCTCCTGGACCCGCTGAGTGGGTGAGTGGTGCGTGGTGAGTAGTGAACGCGAAGCGTTCACGCGGCGAGCCCGGAGCGTAAGCGACGGGAGGAAGCACGCCGAATCCTGCTTCCACCCACAACGGTAACTCATACCCCCGCTGAAAGGCATGTATGAACGCGAAGACGATCTTGAAGCTGGTGCTGTTCCTCGCCTTCATCGGCGGTGCGATCTACTTCTTTCGCTTCACGGAAACGGGCAAGAAGATCGAGCCCAACGCCATCATTGAACAGATCGAATCGTTTGACCTGTTCACCGCCGGGCTGATCTACGTGGCTATCTACATCCTGGGCACGCTCTTCCTGGTGCCCGGCACGGCGCTGAGCTTTGCCGGGGCCGTCGTCTTCGGCGCTTACCTGGGAACCTTGCTCACCTGGATCGGCGCGACCATCGGGGCCACCCTCTCCTTCCTCGCCGCGAAGCTGCTGGGCCGCGATTTCGTGACCAGCCTGTTCGGCAACAAGCTCGATGGTCTCGACCGCCGCATCCGCGACAACGGCTTCACCGGGCTCTTGATCATCCGCCTGGTGCCGGCGTTTCCCTACAACGTGGTGAATTTCGGCAGCGGCTTCACCTCGATCGGGCTGCGCGATTACGTGCTGGCCACCGCCATCGGCATCCTGCCCGGCACGTTCGTCTATCAGTTCCTGTTCGCCAAGTTCGGCCGCGCGATTTTGAAGGAAGGCTTCAGGTGGGAGTTGCTGGCGGCCCTCGGGCTGTTCGTGGTCTTCATCCTGGTAGGCAAATGGGCTTCGAAGAAGCTGGCCAAGAAAGAGACCGAACCAGTGTCGTCCTCTGCGGGGACGCCGACGCCCCAGGAGTGAGCGGGAAAAACAAGAGCCCCGCGGACCGCAACCCGCGGGGCTTGCTGATGGATCGTTCGCTCAGCGCGTCGGCACGGGCAGGTCGGCCAGTTCCTCGCTCACCGGAGCGTAGTGGCTCGGCTCCATCGAGAAGGAAGCCGTGCCGCTGGTGAAGTTACGCAGTTCCGACGTGTAGCCGAACAGCTCGGCCAGCGGGATGTGCGCCGAGACGACGCAACGACCCTTGTCGAGGCTGGTGTCGAGGATCACACCGCGGCGGCGGCCGATATCGCGGGCCAGGTCGCCCAGGTACTGGCCCGGGGCGTGCACGACCACGCTCATGATCGGTTCGAGCAAGACGAGGCCCGCCTTCAGCTGGGCCTGCTTGAAGCATTCCACCGCGGCCGTTTCGAACGCCTGCGCCGAGCTGTCTTCGCTGTGCGCCTTGCCGTCGAGCAAGGTGGCCTCGATGTCGACGCACGGATAGCCGAAGCGGGCGCCCTTCTTGCAGCCCTCGCGGAAACCCCATTCCACCGACGGGATGTATTCGCGCGGCACGGAGCCGCCGAAGATCGCGTCGACGAAGTAGAGGCCAGTCGGATCGGGCTTCTCGCCCTCCTCTTCCTTTTCCTTGATGATGGCCTGCAGCCGTTCTTGCGAGAGCGGCTCGAACTTCATGACGATGACGGCATACTTGCCCTTGCCGCCCGTTTGCTTGATGTAGCGGTACTCGAGCTCGATGCTGGAGGCCAGCGTCTGCCGGTACGACACCATCGGCTTGCCGGGCGTGACCTGGACGCGGAAATCGCGCTGCAGCTTGTGGACGGCCACTTCGAGGTGGAGCTCGCCCATGCCGCTCAGGATCAGCTGGTTCGTTTCCTTGTCGACCTGCGTCTTGAGCGTCGGGTCGTCGCGGACCAGACGGGCCAGGGCGTCGGCGAGCTTGGTCTCGTCGACGTTCTTGGCGGGCGTCAAGGCCTGCGAGATGACGGGCTGCGGGAAGCGAATTTCTTCCAGCGACAGCGGCTTGTCGGAGTCGCACAGGGTGTGGCCCGTGTAGGTCTGGCGCAGCCCCATGACGGCAACGATTTCGCCCGGGCCGGCCGTTTCCAGCCGGTCGCGCCGTGCACCCATGAGCCGGTAAATGTGGCTCACGCGTTCGGTCTTGTTCATGGTGGCGTTGTGCACCATCGTGCCCGATTCCAGCGTGCCCGAGTAGATACGCAAGAAGACCAGGTCGCCGTGGGACTCGCTGATGGTCTTGAAGGCCAGCGCGGTCAACGGTTCGCTCGTCTCGGCCTTGCGCTCTTGCTTTTCCTTGGTCTTGGGCACGAAGCCCTGGACCGCGGGCCGTTCGAGCGGCGAGGGCAGATAGTCGAGCACGGCATCCAGCAACAAGCGGACGCCATGGTATTCCTTGGCCGAGCCACACAGCACGGGCGTGAGCTTGCCCGACAGCGTGCCGCGGCGGATGGCTTCGCGCAGAGTTTCTTCGGCGATGGGAGTGCCATCGACGATGGACTCGAGGAGCGTGTCGCAGCTGAGCGAGGCCGCTTCGAGCAACAGCTCGCGGCCCTTGGCGGCGTCAGCGCGGAACGCTTCCGGGATCTCCGTCCACTCGTACTTGAAGTGGCCGGGATCGTTCGGATCCTGCTTCCAGAATTTCATGCGCACCAGGTCGATCACGCCCTGGAACTCATCGGACTGGCCGGCGGGAATGCAGCAGACGGCCGGCTCGATGTGCAGCTTCTGCCGCATATCGTCGATGCAGGCGTGGAAGTCGGCGCCGGTGCGGTCGAGCTTGTTGATGAAGGCCAGGCGGGGCACCTTGTGGCGGTTGGCCTGGTGCCAGACGGTCTCGCTCTGGACTTCGACGCCGCCGACGGCGCAGAACACGCCCACGGCGCCGTCGAGCACGCGCAGACTGCGTTCGACCTCGGCGGTGAAGTCAACGTGGCCCGGAGTATCGATGAGCGTGATCTGCGCATCGCGCCATTCGACGCTGACCGCAGCGCTCTGGATGGTGATGCCCTTCTCGGCCTCGAGGGGATCGTAATCGGTCGTGGTGTTGCCGTCATCGACATCGCCAGACTTGTGCTTGGAGCCGCCGAAGTACAGCATGCGCTCCGTGAGCGTGGTCTTGCCCGCGTCGACGTGGGCGATGATACCGATGTTCCTCAGTTTCTCGAGCAACATGATAGAGACTTCCCAGCGATGTCGGTGCCGCCGACATCTTCCCTGTGTGCGACCGAGTTATTCGTCCCGGGATCGGCTGAATCTGGCAGTGTCCGGCAGGACAAAGCGGTAGGATTCACAATAGAAGGCCGCCGTTCCGTTCCGTACGGTCAGAAAGGCAAATGGATAGTGAATTATGCCCTGATGGTCAAGGGCAGCTGCGGAAAATCTCCCCCCCTGCCAAGCTGCAAACCCTTGGGGGACAGGAGAATCCGCACGCTCACTACCCCGTGCTCCCGTGAGCACGAGTGGATGCTTTCTATACGCAAATCATGGGGCCAATTCGCTGAAAAACGTGAAAAATGTATGAAGAGGCCGCCTGCCGTATTCCTGTGGGAATTTCGAACGGGCAGCCTCTTCTCGTAGGCGGGGCGTATGTCAGTTGAACGCGATCGGCGCAAATGCCGGGTGACTGCGACCCATCGGCAAGAACGCCTGCCCCAGCGCGTGCACGATATCGACCAGCCGGAAAGGCTTCTGTACCCACGCAACGACCGGCGATTGCCAGCGCTCATCACTTGGACTCATGTCGCTGACCATCACCACTGGCGTCGGTTTGAAAGACTTGCCCGTGCGCAGCGTGGACAGGATCTCGTCACTGGCCCGGTTGGGCAACTCGTGATCGAGCAGCATCGCATCGGGATACAAGCGTTCCAGCTTGGTGAGGCAATCGGCCTGTGCGGCGGCCGTGGCCACCTCGAAGCCGCGCTCCGAGAGAAAACGTCGGAAGAAACGTGCCAGGTGCTCGTCCTCCTCGACGACCAATAGAAGTGGTCGATGCACTGCCATGATGGAAAACCTCAGGTGCCTGAATCACTGTTCCTGCTTTCTTCTACGCATGTCGCGTGCCACGGTTTACGCACCAGGGCGGATTTGTCGCAACAAGCATCCGGGCAATAAGTTACACAGACCGATCTGGGCTGGACGCCGCAGCGGGCGGGGCAGCCCGTACTCAGCCCTGGAGCAGAACTGTACACAATCCTGGGTAGTGCCGTTCCGTGATCAGCCGATTCCGGAAACTTGTCAAGTCGGGCTGGCTTTGCCGCCGATACCTCCTGTGCCGAACAGGAGGTTTGTATGGGCAGCGTCCAGACTGGCAGCGTGCGTCCGCGTCCACCCATCTTCCGCGCACTGGGCAAACTCGAGCCCCCCGCCGAAGTGCAGATCGACGGCAGCACTTTCCGTCTCGAGCGGGTGATGAAACACGATTCCTGGGCAGCCACCGCGCTCTATGAGAGCGACACGGGGGAACAGGTCGCTTGCAAGTTTCAGAGGCAGCAAGGCATTGGCCTGTTGCCGATGCGCTGGCTGGGCCGCGCCTTGGCCCGCCATGAGTCGGGCGTCTATCAGCGACTCGAAGGGCTGGAAGGCGTTCCCCGGTTGCGCGGCCCGGTCCTGGTCGATGGCAAGCCTGTCGACCACGTCGTGGCCCATGACTTCGTGCCGGGGCATCCGCTCAAGCACGGTGAGCCCTTGCCCGACGGCTTCTTCACCGAACTGCTCTGGCTGATCGGCGAGATGCATCAACGCAACGTTGCCTATGTTGATCTGCACAAGCGCGAGAACATCCTGGTCGGCGACGATGGCCGGCCCTACCTCTTTGACTTCCAGATCAGCTATCGCCTGCCTGATAACGAAGTGCTGGCGTGGCTGCTCTTCCCGATTCTGCGTCTGCTGCAGAACAGCGATTCCTACCATTTGCAGAAGCATGTGATCCGTTGCCGGCCCCACGGCGGCGAGGGCGAGATTGCCCGTGTGCGGCCCTGGTGGATCAGCGCTTATCGCTTGATTGCCGTTCCCTTCCGCACGATGCGACGCCGCGTGCTGGCCCTTGCCAAGGTGCGCGACCGCAGCGGCCGCGCCCACAGCGAGTGCTTCACGGAAGAAGGGGTCAAGAAGTAGGTGCGATTGCCAGATTGCAGATTGGAGATGGCAGATTGATTTCAATCTGCAATTTGAAATCTGCAATTCGGCCGGTTAAGATAGAGCCGTTTCCCATTCTGACTCTGCAATCTGACAAGCGATGAAGACCGTCGTCTGTCCGCACTGTGCCAACGAAGTCACCTTCGAAGACCACCAGCTGGGCAAGAAGGCGCTGTGCCCGTATTGCCAGAAGCCGTTCGTGCCCCCGCTGAAGCATTCCGGGCCGGGCGTGGCTGCCTTCCTGGTCGGGCTGCTCACCATCTTGCTGGT
>JBFWSD010000272.1:0-7544 GCA_050248575.1 Gemmataceae bacterium | reverse complement strand
TGTTGATGTCGGACCAGTTTCTGCGACACAGTCCCTTCCGCGAAGGGAGCCTGGCCGGTGAGCAGGTAGTAATAGGTGCAGCCCAGCGAATAGATGTCGGCGCGGATGTCGGCGCCGTGAAAATCGAGGATCTGCTCGGGCGCCATGAAGTCCGGCGTGCCCATCATGACCACGGCGCCCGGATCGGTGAGGGTGTGCGCGCTGGCGGAGTCGCCCTGGGCATTGAGGTCAGTGCGGCGAAAGCGGGCCAGCCCGAGATCGAGGATCTTGACCAGTCCCCAGGGGTAAGCGGTGGTGGCCACCGGCCCGCTCTGGTTCGCCGAGCGCTCCATGCTGAGCGTGTGTGTGAGCACCAGGTTGGAAGGCTTGATGTCGCGGTGCACCAGGTTGCCTTCGAAGATGTATTGCAGCCCGGTGGCAGCCTGGCGGATGTAGTTGCAGGCGCGCTCCATGGGCAAGGCGCCTTCCTGCTTGACCAGGGTGCCGAGATCGCGGCCCTCCACGTATTCCATGATCAGCACGTGCAGATTGCCGATCGGGCCAGCGTCGAAGGCGTGCACCAGGTTGACATGCTCGAGCTGCGCCGTTAGCTGAATCTCTCGATAAAAGCGCGCCACCATGTCGGGATCACCCAGGTATTCCGGGCGGATCACCTTCAGAGCGACCATGCGGTTCATGTCTTGATGGTGTGCCTTGAAGACCTGGCCGACGCCACCTTCGCCAAGCCGGTCGAGCAGCACATAGGGTCCGACGCGGAGTTCGCCCGCTTCTCCCTGGGCCAGCTTGGCCGCCTGGTAAGGCGTCAGCCAGTTGCGTTCGCTGAGCAGTCGCATCAGGTCGCGCGTTTCATTGCATTCACCAAGAAGCAGAAGCCGGCGCAGTTCATTGAGTTGATCGAGCGGCAACAAACGCAACCGGCGCAGTTCGTCGAGTAGGTCGGCGGGCGCCGACTCGAGGTCGTGGCTCGCCGATGGTGCGTTGAACTCGTCCGCCAGGTCGCGGTCGACCTGTGTCAATGCTGCGCGGACCTCGTCGCCACGGTCGGCGAAGCGGCGCGTGTACTCGTCGTGTGTCGGCTTGTCGCCCCAGCAATGCCGTACTCGATATTCCCATGCAATGAGTGAGACCGGCATGGCGGCCAAGGCCAGGAAACGCTGCGCATAGGCATCGAGATTGGCGGTAACTGCTGCGCTTGCCGCGTCACGACGCCAACGACACTCAAGATCAATCTTGATCAATTCCTCGAGCCCTTCGCGGCGCAGCTCGTCGGGCAGCCTTTGCAAATAATCGGCGAGTTCGGGAGGCGTGCCGTGTTGCCACGCTTGATCGAAGTGGATCAGCGCCTCGTCGAGCAGCAGGGCCGGATCGGCTGGGCTTGGGGTCATGCGCTCGCTTCCGATTGCCAGTCCGTGAGAATCTGCTTGATGCGTTCGAGGATGCGGATGACGGTCCGCTGGCAGCAGTTGTTGTCGGCGGCGATTTCCTCGAGATTGTAGCCCTGGAGACGCAGCTGGAGGATGCGGCGCGACAGGGCCGGCAGGCTTTGCATCACCTGTTCGAGCTCCTCGTTGAGCGAAGCAGCCTCCTCCGGCGAGGGCTCGCGAGTGCGTAGCTGGTCGTAGTAGCCAGCCAAGCTGTCCGCACTGCCGAAGCTCTGCTCGCGGGCCACGGCGCGCTTGCCGCTCGTATGCCACTTCACCTTGTCGTTGAGCTTATGCAAAGCCATGGTCACGAGCAGATGCCACAGATCGCCGCCGCGGCGCACGTCGAAGTGCCCGTCTCGTGAATGGGCGAAGAAGCACCAGTAGACCGACTGGATGACGTCTTCGGGGTCGATGCGCCGCGCTAGCTGCCCCGACAGGCGTTGCCGCACCATGGCGACGAGCTGCTTGGCATAGCGTTCGTACAGCACGGCGGCTGCCTGCTGGCTGCCGTCACGCCACTGCGCCACCAGATCGCTGGTCTTGTCGTCTGTCATCTCCCGTCCCCGAGGAAGATAACCAGTGCATGTTCGATTCTAGCTTGCGCTCTTCGGGATTGACACGAAAAACGGAGCGCGGTTGCGAACATCGGCCTCGCGCCATCGTCGGCCATGCCGACGATCTGTGATCACGACTGCTGCCGCGCATTTTGAAGTTCCAGTTGCCGGGTATGGCCGGCCATCGCAATAGAAGGTAATCGTTGTAGTCGACGTTGGGCTATGCGCACTTCGAGTTGGCGCAGCCCGCGCTCAGTCGCGCTGTCCCAGAGCCGCACGTCCGCGCCCCAGGAGGTGATCATCTCGCCATCGGGTTGACGCGATTAGGAATCGACGCCCGCGCCAATCGGATGCGGTGATGCGGCGGATTTACTTGTCGATGGCCGCGATGACCTTTTTCACCAGATCTTGCTCGAAGCCCTTCGGATATTTGTTGCCATCTCCGGTCCGCACAAAGACCAGGTCCAGGCTAGGGACAACATAGCCGTGGTTATTCCGAGCGCCGGCGGTCTGCACCAAATCCTTGGGAGCGCCGGGATGGCGCGGCTGCACCCACCACTGGGCGCCGTATTCCGGTTTGATGTCGATCCCTTTCCAGGCAAAGTCGTAATACGAAGCCGGCACCAGTTGCTTGCCTGACCAGTTGCCCCGATGCAGGGCAAGATAGCAGAAGCGGGCGTGTTCCCGCGGGTTCGTGTGCACCCCGCTGTAACCCTGACTGAACGGGCCGATGCCTCCGCTCCCGCCCAGTTCCTGCCAGCGGACATCGACCAGGCCGATTGGATCGAAGACGCGTTCCTTCATGTAAGGAAACAGGTCGCGACCGGCCACGCGGTTGAAGATCAGCACCAGGTGCGCCACGCCGGCATTGCTGTAGTTGAACACGGTGCCCGGCTTGCCCTTGAGCTTGGCAAAGGGGGACTGGGGCGCCTTGCCCAGAGCGGTCTCGAAGGGCATTTCGGTCGGCATCGCCTCGCCACCGATGCCTGAGGCCATGTTGAGCAAGTGCCTGAGCGTGATGTCGGCCTTCTGAGGGTCGGAGAGGGGCAGTCCCTCGGGCAGGAATTCCTTCGTATACACCTTGGTGTCGAGCGTGAGTTTCTTGTCGACCTTGCCCCCCTCGATATCGCCCAGCAGGATCCCGAAGGCGGTGCTCGTGTAAGCCTTGGAGCTGGAATAGATGTTGAATGGAGTCTTGGGCTCGCAGTCCTTGTACCATTCACCGACGACGTGGCCACGGCGGATAACAAGCAGCCCGGTGGCGCCTCCCGCCTTGGCGTTGTGGTCCCACGCTTCTTTGAGCTTGTCGTAGTCAACGCCTGCCACGCTCTTGATCTTATCTTTGTCTGCGGCGCTTGGCTCACCCTTAGGCAAGAGCGTGCGCCAGCCTCCCTTGGCTTCAGGGGGCGGGTAGTAGTCGGTTAGTTTCGCCTGCCCAAAAGCAACGTTCGGGAGCACAAGGAAGCAGCACGCCAGGAAGGTGCGACCCAACATGGAAGGAACTCCTGATGAGAGAACGGAGGGAAATCAGGAGCATTGTCGCAGATGAATCTCAAACTGCAAGGACGACCAACCTGTTCGTGTCGCACCAGAATCTCCTCTACCGCCACGAGCGGGCAGAGCGGAAACAAGCTCGATGGGCCAACCGATCATCGGTCAGCGCGACGTTGCCTCTGCCTGGAAACGTTTCTTGAGCCGCAACAGCCTGATATTGACCAGATCGGCGACATAGATGTGGTTGTCGGTCGCATCCACACTGTTCGGGAAGCCAAGCGGGATCCCCTTGGTGGGCACCAAGTCGCCGGGCAGTCCGCCCATCGAATCGCGATTGCCGTAGGTTCCGAAATGGAGGATCTCGTTTCCTGCATTATCGATCACGGTGACGCGCTGGGCGATGTTAGTCGGGTAGTAGATCCGACCGTAGCCATCCACGCCAAAGCGCGGGCTGCGCAAGACGCAATCCTGCTCATAGGCGCCCAGGAGCACGTCGTAGGATTTCGTCGGCCCGGCGGGCGCCTTGGGGAACAGGTTGCCGCTTTCCAGGGTGCCGGTGGGCGCGTACTTGTGGATGCGGCCGAGGCCGGCCAGGTACTTGTCCGATTCGAAGCCGGGCAGCTTCACGGGCGGCCGCTTGTCCACATAGCCGACGTACAGATTGCCCGCGAGATCGAAACGCACGCCGCCGGAGAGCGCGGGCAACTTGGCCACTGTGGTCGACTCCCAGGGGACCTTGGCTTCGGTCCCGGCAAACACCTGCAGGCCATCCTTGACGTTGCCGACGACGGCTACATTGCCGTTCGGCGCCACGGCCAGGCCGAGATCGCCGTTGCCCTCAAAGCACCAGTTGTACCAGAAGACAGGCGAGAGGCGATTCGTCCCCGTCTGGCCGAAGTTCGCGGGGGAATAATCCTTGTCCAGATGAAAGCGGGCAACCTTACCCGTCGACACGGAAGAACTGCCCTCGTACTGCGTGCGCATGTAGATATGGCGCCGCTGCGCGTCGATGGCAATGCTCGCTGTCTTGAGCGGCACTTTTTCGATCCGCGGCTTGTCCCAGCCGCCGATCTTCCAGACGGTCCAGCGATCGTCCATCACGTAGGCTTCGTCGGTTTTCTGATCGACTTGCATGCGGTCAAAGCCCAGGCAGCGCTGCGCTCCTTCGACGCGATAGAAATCCTTCACGAGCTTGAGCCCCTGGACACCGTCACGATAGATGCGCACCGGCATCTCGGTATAGGCAACCCAGACGTTGGTGTGCTTCTCGGCCTCCCACAGGGCGACGTAAGAACATCGGTGATGACCGATGTACTTCGTCTTGGACACTTCGATGTTGCTGACAGGCTTGCTGTCTTTTTTCCAGTCGTTGAACTTGAGGAATCGCACGACCCCGCCCTCGTGGGGATCGCCATTTCGCGTGGTGACGTAAAGCACGCCGGTCCGCGTGCTCACGGCAATGGCATCCGGGTGCTCGACTGGAATCTGGCGGATGATCTTGGCGTTCGCATCCAGCACGACGATCCGCTTGTTGAGCCGGTCGCAGACAAACACGTTGCCGTCCTGGTCCACGGCAACCCCGTGAAGCGCGGAGTAGCTGTCTGTTCCGCCGAAGGCCGCCAGGCGTTCCTTGCCCTTGGGTAAGATCGTTTTCGCATCCAGGGCAAAAAACGGCCTGGCGGTCCGCGTTTCCAGGTCGACCTTCCAGACCTGACCGTCGCGCCAGAATCCTTCGCGCTTGATTTCCTTGATGCTGCCATAGAGCGTGGTGGCGGCGTAGAGACCGCTGAGATAGAAGCTCTTTCCGTCGGGCGCATAGCAGCTGAACATCGGCCCGAGCAATGAATTGAAGACGTGGTTGCCCTTGGTGATAGGTCCGAGACCTAACGGCGGCGCCTTGACCATCAGTCCAGGCAGTCGCTCGGCGGGGTTGTTGGAAATCGTGCCGTCGGTGTTCATCGTCAGCAGTTCGAAACCGTTCACCTGAGCGCCGTTTTCGAGACCAGACTTCCAGAACGTCAGGCGGTCCTTGTCCGGAGTGGGAAACAGTCGGGCCATACCTGAAATCACTCCGACGTTGTCGAGAAACGTCGTCGTCAGCGACGGATCGGCCACTCGGTTGAATTTCGGAGTGTACGTGCCGTCCGGCTTGACGTTGAGCCCCCACGCGGTCATGGACTTCAGGTTCTTTCCGGCCGGCATCGGGTAAAGAGTTTGCAAGTAATTGCCATCCACGTCGTATTGCCGCAGCGCTGGCGGCCCGAGGGTACTAGAATGTCCCAGCACGTATACCTTGCCGTCCGCCTTGACTTCAAGCCCACAGATGCCGAACGGTCCGTGGTCATGGTGCCCGCTGTCTTCGGAGTAATAGGCGTAGGGGTCGCCGCCCACGATTTGCTTCAGGGCCACGCTCATGCCAGCGCGCACGCGCACCGCCAAGTCGGTTCGCCGCAGCTTGTTGCGATAGTCATCCTTGCCATCCCATTCGAGCTTTTGCGCCCGGGAATTCGCTGAAAAAGGCGGGGGTGCCTTCGGACCCAGCACACCGGCGGCCAAATGGCGGACGACGCTGCCCGTCTTCGGGTCGACGATGGCCACCTCGACATCGCCAAACGCATCCAGTTCGAAGGTCACGAACCACTTTTGTGTTTTCTCGTCGAAGGTCAGCGCGGGTTTGTTGACCCATTGCAGCCCTTCCGCCGCGGGAGCCGCCTTCACGATCAGGACTGTCGCCACGGCCACGAGCACTTTGATGCGTAACATTCGATCACTCCTTTTCAGGTGTATGTCCAGGAAGGCGTCGGCCTCATCCTCCTCATTATCCTCTCAACACGCTGGCCGGATCGATGCGGCAAATACGAACAAACGGCAGCCAGCCGGCGATCAGGCAGATCAAGGTGATCAGCGCCACACTCAGCACCGAGGCCCAGACGCTCAGCACCACAGGCGCCTCAGCTGAACTCATCAGCCGGGCCATGATCTGGATGGCCACCAGTCCGACCGTCGACCCTCCCAGGGCAATGCCCAAGGCCTGGGCGAACAGGAAGCGCAGCACGCCGCGGTCATTGACACCAAGAGCCTTGAGCGTGGCGAACTCCTTGACCCGCTCGTTCACCGTGGCATAGAGAGTTTGCGCCACCACGGCGAGCCCCACAAGCAAGCCAAGGAAAATGGTCAGACCGAAGCTGATGCCCATGCCGGTCTTCGTCAACCAGTGCATCATGGTTTGCCGGCTCCAGCTATCTCGATCGTGGACACTGACCTCGGGAACTTTCTTGCGGATCTCTGCACAGAGAGCGGGCAGGTTCGTGCTTGGTTGCGCCTTGACCAAGAAAAACGAGCAGTGCTTGGCGGGAACCGCGTTCGTGAAACGGTTGCGGGCACGTTCCAACGTGGTGAACACGTAGGGGGCGCCCGTGAAGCCGACGATTCGCTCGGTCATGCCCACGATGCACGCCCTGCGACCATTGATCTCGCGCACGTCCCCAATCCGGCAATCGCCCAGACGTGCGACATCGTGACGATCAATGATGACACCATCCGGGCTGCGGAGCACGGCAGCCGGATCAAGAGTGCCGACCATGCTCCAGGCGTTGCCCAGCGGACTGCCCGGTTCGCAGCCCAGCAGCAGGACGAGTTCGAAGCGGCCGTCCGGCATCTTGACCTCGGCATTGACGATCAGATAGGCGTCGGCGCGCTCGACTCCTTCCAGGCCGCGAATCCGATCGAGCCAGCGGTCGGGAATAAAACTGTTCATGTCCACATTGTTCATGTGTCGATGGCCAACCCAGATGTCGGCCTGCCCCTGGTCGATTAACAGACTGGTCTTCATCAAGAAGCCCTGCAGCAAGCCGGCCTGCATGTTGACGAGCACGACCGAGAAAGAAACGCCGGCAAGCGACGTCAGGAACTTGCCCCGGTCGCCGAACATGGCCTTGATGGCGAGACGCCACATGGTCCTCTCCTGCAGAGGTTACCAGCGCCGCGGACTGCCGCACTCCGCGACAAAGCGAAGTATCTCCTCGACAATACCGACACTTGCTTGACAGGAATGCCTTGCGAAGTGTCGCGC
>JBFWSD010000271.1:0-7545 GCA_050248575.1 Gemmataceae bacterium | reverse complement strand
GATCGCAGGCGGTGGCCGCCAGCGTGGCCAAGCAAGCATTCGGTGAAAGCGCGGAGGTGGCCCTCTCGGTGCTGGTGATGATCTCGGCGCTGGGCGCGATCAATGGTCTCATCTTCACCGGTTCGCGAGTTTATGCCGCACTGGGTTCCGAGCACACGGTATTCGCTTTCCTGGGGCAGTGGAACCCGCGTTTTGGCGCGCCGCTGTGGTCGCTGAGCGCGCAGGCGATCATCACCATCGGCATGATCTTCAGCACCGGCACATTTCTGGGTCGGCAGACCTTCGACCGGGCAGTGCATTTTGCCGGCCTGGGCAGCCAGCCCTTTTACCAGTTCAACGATGACCACTTCAAGGGCCTGGAACACCACCAGGCGAATCGAGAAAAAGTCATCGGGCAACAATACTATAGCGACGCCGAATTAACGGCGGCCTTCGAAAGCGCTTTCGGCCCGGCAGGCGACGAGCAAGCGCAGAAGGAACGCGCCGCTCTCCTGGAAACGGGCTGGACTGGTCCAATCCCCTGGGCCAAGTACTTCGGCGGCTTTGCGACGCTAGTGGCCGGCACGGCCCCGGTGTTCTGGGGTTTCTTCCTGCTAAGCGGTCTGTCACTGTTCGCTTTGCGGCAGCGCGACCCAGATATTCACCGACCCTTCCGGGTTCCGTTCTATCCGATCATCCCGCTGATCTTTTGCAGCACGTGTTTCTACATGCTGTATCAGTCGTTGAGTTACGCATCGACGCTGGCCTTGATGGGCGGCATTCCTTTGCTGCTCGGTATTCCCCTCTTCTACCTGTCGCGGGAACGGGCCGAGGAGTCGTCGACGCCGCCGGCGCCAGAACCAAGCGAACACCGTTCCAATGAGGGCCCAGAGCAGGCTCCTCCCGGCGATTGACATTCCCCCCTGGCCCTGGCGCGAGTGGACCGGGGCCGCGGGCTTGACCGATTCAGTTTCCCTCGAACACAAGGAGCAACCCCATGTTGAAGCAGCGACTGTTCGTGCTGGCGGTGGCTGGCCTGGCTCTCCTGTCCCTGAACAGGCTGGTCAGCGCCCAGGAAGAACAACGACGCCCCATCTATCTGCGCGTGCTGGTGCCCGCCGCCGCCACCTTGACCATCGACGGCACCTCCACCAGGCAGGGCGGCGAAGATCGCCTGTTCATGTCGCCCCCCGTCGTCGTCGGCAAAGACTTTGTCTATCACCTTCAGGTGAGCTGGGACGAGAACGGCAAGGAAGTCTCCCACAAGCGCGATGTCGTCGTCCGTTCCGGCGGTGAGGAGATCGTCGTCGACCTCCGCCCGACGGGCAGCGCCCCCGTGGTCAAGAAGCCGCCGAAGGACAATGGCGACAAGCCGAAGGTCACCAAGAAGATCGAGCCCGACAAGGAAGACAAGGCCCCCGACGTCATCTTCGTGCCCACGCCGCAGGACGTCGTGGACCGCATGCTGAAGGAAGCCAACCCCAAGAAGTCCGACATCGTCTACGACCTGGGCTGCGGCGACGGCCGCATCGTGGTCACTGCCGCCAAGAAGTATGGCTGCAAGTCGTGGGGCTTCGACGTCGACCCGCAGCGTATCAAGGAATCCAACGCCAACGTCAAGAAGAACAACGTCGGCGACAAGGCTACCATCGTCAAGAAGGACATCTTCACGCTCGATCTGAGCGACGTGAACGTGCTCACGCTCTACTTGCTGCCCGAACTGAACGTCAAGCTGCTGCCCCAGATCGCCAAGATGAAGCCGGGCAGCCGCATCGTCACCCACGATTTCGAGATCAAGGGCTACAAGCCCGACAAGGTCATCGACCTCAAGGCCAAGGACGACAACGGCGTCGAGAGCGACCATACGATCTACGTCTTCACCACGCCGCTGAAGAAAGAGTGAGTTTTCGATTGCAGATTCAAGATTGCAAATTGCAGATTGGCGCGAGCTAGAAGGCGTGGGGCTGGAAGTTCGAACCCCACGCCTTGCTCTTTACCGCGAGCCGCTGACAAGATGCGGCGTGCGCGCCCCAGAGTCAACTGACGGCGGTGACGACGCCGGAGCCGACGGTCTTGCCCCCTTCGCGGATGGCGAAGCGAGTGCCGATCTCGACGGCGGCCGGCTTGTCGAGGGTGACGGCCACCGTGGCGTTGTCGCCGGGCAGCACCATTTCCACCTCGGCCGGCAGGCGTACCTCACCGGTCACATTTGTCGTGCGGAAGAAGAATTGCGGCTGATAGCCCGTGAAGAACGGGGTATGCCGACCCCCTTCCGCCTTGCTCAACACATAAACCTCGCCCGTGAAGCTGGCACGGGGCCGGATCGTCCGCGGCGCTGCAATCACCTGGCCACGGCGGATCTGGTCCGCCTTGATGCCGCGCAAGAGCAGGCCGACGTTCTGCCCGGCCTCGCCGCGTTCGAGCGTCTCGTTGAACGCTTCCACGCTCGTGCAGACGCTCTGGAGCGGCTCGCCCAGGCCGACGATCTCGACGGGCTGCCCCACGGCGATGGTGCCTTGCTCGATCTTGCCGGTCGCCACCGTGCCGCGGCCCACGATGGTGTGAACACCTTCGATGGGCATGAGGAACGGCTTGTCGATGGCCCGCTGCGGAGCGGGGATGTAGCCATCGAGGGCCGCCAGCAGTTCATCGATGCAGCGCGCCGCCTGTGGTTCGGCGGGGCTGTCCAGGGCGGCCCTGGCGTTGCCGCGAATCACGGGCGTGCTGGTCCCGTCGTAACCGTACTTCAGGAGCAGTTCGCGCACTTCCAGTTCGACCAGGTCGATCAACTCCGGGTCGTCGACCAGGTCGCACTTGTTGAGGAACACGACCAGCCTGGGAATGCCGACCTGGCGGGCCAGCAGGATGTGCTCGCGCGTTTGCGGCATCGGCCCGTCCACTGCCGACAACAGCAGGATGGCACCGTCCATCTGCGCTGCCCCGGTGATCATGTTCTTGATGTAATCGGCATGACCGGGGCAGTCGATGTGAGCATAGTGCCGCGTCTGTGTCTCATAGCGGACGTGGCTGGTGATGATGGTCACCGTCTTGTGCTCATCGCGCACGGTGCCGCCCCGGGCGATATCGCCGTATGTCTTGGGCGTCGCCAGGCCCTTGGTGGCCTGCACCGCCAGGAGAGCGGCGGTGAGGGTGGTCTTGCCGTGGTCGATGTGACCGATGGTGCCCACGTTGACATGAATCTTTTTCACAGAACGATCCTCCCTGGTTGCCACGTGCAACCGACAGGGTGCGTGGCGCGGCCCGCCCAATCGCAATGCGATCCCTTTCTTCGCGCCGAGCGAAACCAGGGCAGCCCGGGCCACAGGAATGCGCGTGGAAGACACGGGAGGAGGCTGAACGGTTCAGGGGAGTGATTGTCTCACCACAGGGCCGCCAGTTCGGGATTGGACTTGCGCTTCCAGATGAAGCCGTCGAGGAGATAGTGGGTCAGTTGCGGCACCGCCAGGAGGGGCACGAGCAGCATCTCGAAGCCGCCCACGTTCCAGGCCGACCCGAAGAGGCCAAGATGCTCGTGCCAGATACTGCGGTTCCAGAACATCTCTTCCACGAAAGCGAGCAGCCACACCGTGGCCAGGATGGTGGCCAGCCTGGGCCAGTGGCTGCTGCGCTGCGGAGGCGTCTCGGCCCGGGCCAGCGCGGTACGGTAGCTGTACCAGTAGATGAGCGCCAGGTAGGGCACGCCATGGATGACCACGTTGGTTACCGTGAAGGCGTAGTCGGAGTTGAAGGTGATGATGCCCACGTGCCAGCAGACCGCCGTGGTGAGGACGACGATGTCTTTGCCCGGGTTGGGCGTGCCGGCCACGAGCCACAAGTATCCGGCACGCACGAAGTAGATCGCCAGCACCGACCAGTAGATGGGGGAGGCGATCAGCGCCAAGGTTTCAGGCACGCCGGCAAAGTCGTGCTGGATGAACCACTCGAACTGCCTGGGCAGATGAGCGTGCCAGTAGAGCAGGGGATAGAGCGTGGCCAGGTAGATGGCGAGCGTGTCGATCCAGAAGCCGAGTCGGCCCTTCTCGCCGACGCGGGCCCGGTAGAGGGCGACCCAGCCATACTGTTGCCTGACGAAGTGGAAGACGGCCAGGTAAGCGAGTGCCCGCCAGAAGACGAGTTTGCCCTCGGAATAAAGAGCCAGCCCGATCACAAAGCCGAGGATGGGCGTGAGCGTGTAGAGGAAGGGCCGCCGCTTGAACTCGGTGCGGTCGAAGTAGACGCGGAAGCTGGTGGCCCAGACATGAGCCACGTCGATGAGCAGGATGCACGGGATCCAGGTCCAGGTGGGTGTATCGTCGTGCAAGATGCCGAGATAGGCCCCCACGCCGAGCAGCGCGAGCGAGAGGAGAGCACTGCCCAGGAAGACGGCCAGATCGACAGGAGCGGAGAACAGCCAGCGGCGGTCAGGGCCGCTGCCCGCCGTGGCGGTTGTGGATTCGATCTGGAGACTGGCGCTGCTCATCAAAGTAGTCAGGCCGAGACCTCCACATAGTCGACGACGCTACGTGGCTTCGGGACGGGCAAGCCGTCTTCACGCAGGCCCTTGACGTGCAATTCGATGGCTTCGCGCAAGAGGCGTTCTACCTCCTTGCCCGTTGCCACGCAGCCCGGCAAGTCAGGAACGTATGCGGCGTAGTTTCTTTTGGCCCGTTCAACGACGATCGCGTATCGTTTCATAAGGAATACCTCACGATTCCAGACCTGCTTGTTTTAGAATGCTGTTGAGTGTCCCTGGGGGTAAATCGTCACTGGCTTTGCCCGACACCGTGACGCGGCCTTTCTTGGCCGGATGCTTGAATTGGCGATGTCCGCCTCGGGCCTTCACTCGGAACCAGCCGTCGGGATCGCTTTCACCTTCATTCCAGACAGGATACCGCACCTCTATGTTCATGCTAGTGCCACTGCCACTTCATCGGCGGCACGCACGCCGTGGTGCAGGGCTTCCTCGAACAGGGCCACGCCGCTCAGGTCCGAGTGGGCAAAGTGAATCCCCTGGAACGGGCGGGCCGCCGCGCGGCGGGCCGTTCCGGCCTGAAATCCTGGCCTGGGCCGGATCATTGCATGCCCCCATCTCATCACGTCCAGCCGCTCCGTCAAGCGGCGAATCTCATGGTGGGGCCGCTGCAAGTCAGCCAAAGCAATGTCGGCACAGGCCCGCCAGTCCATGTCGAGCAAGCGCTGCCGCGCCACCTTGGGGTCATCGTCACAGAGTGGGTAGTAATAGGTGAAGACCGTTGGCCCGTGATCGCGCAGTTGCTGATGGGTGGCCACCACGTAGCCCAGCGAGGGGCTGTCGTAGATCACGTTGTCCCAGCAGAGCGGGAAGCCGCGCGACGCGGGCCGATCACGCAGGTGCAAGTTAGCCACCAGCCACGAGCCATACTCGAACTCCTTGACGTGGGCCGGCGGGTTCTGCCGATACGGCCGGATCAGGTAACGCGTCATGAACTGCGGGGCCGCGAAGATGACCCGCTCGGCGCGGTAGCCCGCCACCTTCGTGCCGGAATGATCGCAGGCGAGCACGTCGACGCCCGTTTCGGTGGGGGCAACGTCGATGACGGCCTGCCCCAGCCGAACGCGGTCTTTGACACGGCCACGCAGATGCTGCACCACGCGACCATTGCCCTCGGGCCAGGTCACGAAGGGCTGCGACTCGACCCCTGCCTTCGGCACGCGGGCACAAAAATAGAAAAGCCCGGCCCAGGCGCTGGCCTGGTCGATCGTCATGCCGTAATCGTCGCGGCAAGCGTAGTCCACCCACCAGCGCAGCCGCTCGGAAGTGAAGTTGCGCTGGTTGAGCCAGTCGGCCATGGTGATCTTGTCGAGGGCAGCCACCTCGGCATCGTCGGAGGCATAGGCGACGGGCAGCGTGAAGGCGCGGCGGCCCTGCGCGTCGCGCCAGGCCACCCAGCGATCCACCTCGGTCTGGAAACGCTTCATCTGCGCGGCGTCTTCGGCCGACGCGCCCATGTGCAGGTACAGCCCTTCGTACCAGCGGCCAAGGAAGAAGATGCGCTCCTCGGGATCGCGGCACAAGTACTGCTCGGCGACCACGGGCTGCCCCTTCGCGTCCTTGCCTGTCACCACTCCCATTTCTTCGAAGAGCTCGATGAGCTGCTTGTTCTCGGCGGTCGGGGCAGGGATGTAATGCGCCCCCCAGGGATAGCCTACCAGGGGCGAAGAGCCGCTACGGGCCGTGCCGCCGGCAGCTTCTTCCAGCTCGAGCACGACGAAGTCGTTGAGCCCGCGACGCTGCAGGTGCCAGGCCGCACCCAGCCCGGCGATGCCGCCGCCGACGATGACCACGCGCTTGCGCTCGTGGGCTTCCGCGGGCAGCTCGAGACGGAGCCCGTCGCGGATGCGATGGCCGATGCCGGCAGAGGCGCCGACGATGTCCCCTTGCGGGAAGAGATCGGCATCGCGCGACGAGCAGCCCGCCAGGGCCGCGGGAACCCCCAGGAAGGCAGCGAGCAGTTCGCGGCGCGTCGGCCCGGTCATTCGTGCCTCTTCCATTCGGAATCGTGATAGCGCACCAGGATCTGGTTATCGAGCCGGTTGATCTCGACCTCGACCGGTCCCAAGTCGTCGGGCATGACAAACATGCTGGCCAGCACGCCGTCGTTGAGGAAGCGCAGCCCGGGCATCACTTTCGTGGGGGGCTCGAACGGCTCGAGCCTGGCAAGGCCAAAGCCCCAGACGCCGAACGAGGGCACCGCCACCTGATAGGGATGCACGTGAAAGCCGGCAGCTTCCATGGTGCGGATGATGCACCAGAACGAATGCCGGGCAAAGAAGGGGGACGTGCATTGAATGCCGACGGCCGCCCCGGGGTTGAGATGGTTTCGCAGGATCCGATAGAAACGCGTGGTGTAGAGCTTGCCCAGGGCGAAAGTGCCGGGATCGGGGAAGTCGATGATCACCGCGTCGAACTTGCCCGCTGCGGGGGAATGCTCCAGCCACACCATGGCATCGTCGTTGACCACGGTCACGCGCGGATCGTCGTAAGCGTGCTGATTGAGCTCGGCCAGCGGCGGAAACTTGTGGGCCAGCGCGGTCATTTCCGGATCGATATCGACCAGCGTGACCGATTGCACGCTCGGGTACTTGAGGATCTCGCGCAGGGCCAGCCCGTCGCCGCCGCCCAGCACCAGCACGCGCTTCGGCGTGGTGGCCGACAGGGCCGGATGCACCAGGGCCTCGTGATAACGGTATTCATCGAGCGAGTTGAACTGGAGATGGCGGTTGCCGTTCAGGAAGAGCTGGAAGCCATCCTTGGAACGCGTGACCACGATGCGCTGATAGGGCGTCGACTTCGCATAGACGATCGGGTCGTTGTAGAGCTCATCTTCTGCCAGGGCCGTGAGTGCGTCCGCCTTGATGAGGGCCACCGCCAGCATCACCAGAACAAGCACGCCGCGCACGCGCAATGCGCCAACGCGCCCTTTGAGCATCGGTTCGAGGAGCCAGGTTCCCCACAGCCCGACCACTGCGTTCAGCATGCCGAAGACGAGCGAGGTGCGCACCAGCCCGAGGCGGGGCACCAGGAAA
>JBFWSD010000270.1:0-7587 GCA_050248575.1 Gemmataceae bacterium | reverse complement strand
AGCGGACGGTGGTGTCGGCCCTGCGCCTGGAAGCACATGGCACGGGCAGCGTCGACGTCTTCAAAGCGGGGCTGGAACAAGAAGAGGCCCTGGTGCGTTTCTGTTCGGCGGAAGCGCTGGCCTACCTGGGCGATCCGGCCTGCGGCGAGGTGCTGGCCAAGATGGTCGAGGAGCAGCCCGCCCTGCGAGCCTTCAGCCTCACCGCGATGGCCTCGCTGGATGAAACGATCTGCCACGTTCGACTGCGCGAGCTGCTCGGTTCGAACTCGGCGGAAACGCGCTACGGGGCATTCCGTGCCCTGCGTGAGATGCAGGACGAAGATCCCGGGCTGCAAGGCGTCGAATACAACGAATCGTTCTGGGTCCACCGGGTGGCCCCCGAATCGACATCGCTCGTGCACCTGTCGTTGCAGCGCCGGCCCGAGGTAGTCCTGTTTGGCAAGGACATCAAGCTGGTGCCGCCCTTCTCGATCCTGGCGGGCGAGTTCACCATCACCGCGGGGGACTACGACAAGAAGTGCACACTCAGCCGCATCTCGGTCCACACGGGCGTGCAGCGCCGTCAGTGCGGACTTGGCGTCGAAGAAGTGCTTGCCGAGATGGGCAAGCTGGGCGCCAACTATCCGAACGTCGTCGAGTTCCTGCAGAAGTCGGGCAACTGTCAATGTCTGACCGCCGCCGTGCGGGTCGACGCGTTGCCCACGGCCACGTCGGTCTACGAGCTGGCCAGCAAGAACGCCGACAACCTGATCGATGAGGCTTCCGAGCCGCAAATCCTCAACGCCGACCTGGGCGCCACGCCCACGCTGTTCGAGCGGGCCGACATCCGCAAGGGCCGCCGCGGCACGGCCAGCAGCGAGGACGCCGAGGTGCTGCTCAAGAACAAGAAGCCGGCGGACAAGAAGTCGGCCCGCACGCACTCGATCTGGGAATGATCGGAACGTTCTCGCTTCGCGAATAATTCTCCCGACAGAGGTTGCTGGGGAAATTGCCTGGCCCCATAATGGAGTCGTGTGGCGGAAGGTGCCGCCGCGCGCACTCCCTCGGGGTATCCTGGCATGCGCCATCTGCGAATAACCGGCTGCGTCGTGCTGGCGTGGCTGCTCACTACGGTGCCCGGTCGCGGGCAGCCCTTCTTTCCGGTCGAGCCCAATGTTGACGACGAGGTGCGGGCTCGCTCCCACATCGACATTCCTTCCAATCCGGTCTTCGACAAGGCCGACCTCGAGCGCCGCCTCAAAGACTTCAAGGTGCGCGTGCAATCTCAGAAGAAAATCGACGGCTTTGCCAAGGCGCAGAAGCTGCTTGATTCCTTGCCCGAAGCTCAACGCAACGAGGCCAAGAAGCTGGTCGAGCCCCTGATGAAGCTCGTGGAGAATAACGACCGCGAAGGGGCCGAGAAGTACATCGAACAGCTCAAGCAGCAAATGCCCGAGCTGAAGAAGTTACTCGAGCAGATGCAATCCGGCATGCCGATGCTGCCCGACGGGCCGGGCCCGGACACACCCGATCCTGATCCGCGTCCTCCGACCACGCCCGACAAAGCCCAAGTGCGGCCGCTCCCGCCGCCCGTGCCCGTGAATCGGCTCACGCCGGAGGAACTGGCCCAGCGCACGGAGTTTGCCGAGTGGCTGTTGAAGCAGGCCCGGCAACTGGAGAACACTTCGCTGGGGCAGTCGCCGCTGGTGAGACAGCTGGGCCGCGACCTCGAACGCTACGCTCGTGAAGGCCTGCTCGCGGGCCAGCGCGCCAGCGCGAACAATCCCTTCCTGCAAAAGATGATCAACCTGAGCCAGGGACTGCGGCCCAGCGCGATGTGGTCGCGGATCGGCTTGCCCGACATGCCGAGCCTGTACGTGCCGGGCTTCAACACCACGCTGCCGCGCTTCCGGCCCCCTGCCCCCGCGCCCGGGCTGGCCGTACCGCGTCTGCGTCCGCAAACGCCCGACGTGGGAGTCGGCGTCACCTTGCTCGGCGTGCTGGTAGTATTGACGCTGGGCCTGGCGTTGTGGCGCTTGCTGGCGCTTTATCGGCCCCACGCCAATCATGCCCGGGCCGAGAAACGCTACCTGGGCAAATGGCCCGTCCGTCCCGATGACATCCGTGACGGGCAAGATCTCATTTTGGCCTTCGAGCACCTGTCGCTGTGCCGCCTCGGAGTGGAAGTCCGCACCTGGAATCATCGGGAAATTGCCGCGGCCCTGGGTTGCACCGACCCCGAAGAGAATCGGCTCGCCCAGCTGCTGGCCGACCTGTACGAGCAGGCCCGCTACGCACCGGCCGGTGAGCCGATCCCTGAAGAGGTGCTGCCGTCGGCGCGGCGCGCCCTTGCATCCCTTGCCGGAACATCAGCCTCATGAAGAGAGCCTTGCTGAGCGCCCTGCTGTGCCTGCCGGCACTTCTGTCCGGTGTGGCCGCGCCTGCGCAGGAACCGGACCAGCAGCCCGCGGAGGAGCCTGCCCGCGTGGTGCTCGACGGGCAAGGCAATCATGTCCTGCGCTTCCTGCTCTGGGAACAAGGGCTGGAATCATTGCAATCCATCGACGACCTGGCGGTGGACCCCGAGAACACGCTGCTGATCGTGCTGGGAGACGCGGGCCTGCTCGACGACGTGCCCCAGCTCTTTGCGAGCTTCGTCAAGGGCGGCGGCGCGGTCATGATCGCCAGCGATCGGGGCAGCCCGCGCATTGTCGAGAGCATGTTCCAGATCGAGAGCCACGACGACGTGCCCGTCAGCACCACCGACAACGCGGTGGCTTACAAGGAGACGTATCCCAAGTGCCCGGTGATTCCCACGGCGGGCCCAGAGCGGTGCGTGAACCTGGACCATCCGATCTTTCGCGGGCTGGCGGGCAAGGGGATCGCCACCAACTTGCCCGGCTTCGTCGATGTCCCGCGCGGCGCGCCGCGGCTGTTGCAGCCGACCTTCATCGCGTGGTTTCCGCCCTCGTGCAAGGCGATCCCGCATCGGCTGATGCGGCTGCCCTCCACGGTGGAGCGCTTGCATTTTGCCGCCGTGTGCCCGCATTATGGCTCGGCCCCCATTCTCTTCCTCTCCGATCACAGCGTTTTCATCAACAGCATGATGCTGCAAGACGACAACGACAACTTGCAGTTCGCGGCCAACACGGTGTCCTGGCTCACCGCCAAGAAAGAGGGCAAGCGCACGCGCGTGCTGCTCCTTGACGAGGGCCAGCCGGTCACCAAGCTGGAAGTGAACGTCAAGGAAGGGCAAATTCCCCCCATCCCCGACGAGATGGAGCTGGCCAACGCGGCTTGCAAGGTCGTGCAGGCGCACGAACCGGGCAAGCAAAGCTATGTGAACGCGCTCTTTGCCGAGCTGTTTCCTGCCGAACGCGTCCAGGCAGGGGCGGCCATCCTTGTCACTTGCGTGCTGCTGGTATATGGTTTCTACCGGCTCGCGCTGGCCCGCCAGCAAACCTGAACCGACGGGAACGAGACGAGAGAACTGGATGTCTGCGGAGATCAATACAGGCAGCGAGGTGACCACGGTCAAGCAACTGGCCTCGCGCATGCGCGGACTGCGCGACCGTGCCGTCGCCGAGGTGGGCCGCGTCGTCGTCGGCATGGACGACGTCACGCACCAGTTCATGATCGCCTTGCTGGCAGGAGGCCACGTCTTGCTGGAAGGCGTGCCCGGCGTCGCCAAGACCACGCTGTCGAAGACGTTTGCCCGCGTGCTCGGCATCCAGTATCAGCGCCTGCAGTTCACTCCCGACCTGTTGCCCAGCGACGTCACGGGCACCTACATCTTCGATCGCAAGGACAACGACTTCGTGCTCCGCAAGGGGCCGCTCTTCTGCCAGGTGCTGCTGGCCGACGAGGTCAACCGCGCGCCGGCCAAGACGCAGTCGGCCCTCCTCGAGGCGATGCAAGAGAATCAGGTGACGATCGAAGGGACCACGCTGCCCTTGCCGGCCCCGTTCATGGTGCTGGCCACGCAGAACCCGGTGGAGCAAGAAGGCGTGTATCGGCTGCCCGAGGCGCAGCTCGACCGATTTCTCTTGCGCGTCGATATGGGCTACCCGGGCCATCATCGCGAAGTCGACATGCTCAAGCTGCATAGCCAGCCCACGGTGGAAGTAGAGCAGCTGTTTTCCGCCGAGCAGATCCTGGAAATCCAGCAACTGGTGCCGTCGGTGCATGGGGCCGATTCGCTCCTCCACTACATCGTCACGCTGGCCGAGACCAGCCGCGATCATCCCGACGTGTCGCTGGGAGCGAGCCCGCGCGCGTCGCTGTGCTTGCTCCGCTGTGCGCGGGCACGGGCCCTGCTGGATGGTCGTCATTACTTCACGCACGAAGACGTGCAAGCGGTGGCCCCCGCCGTGCTGGGCCATCGCCTGATCATCCGGCCCGAAGCCGAAGTGGAGGGCCGCCAGGTCAGCGACGTCATCCGCGAGCTGCTCGACATGGTGCCGGTCATGGAGACGGAGTAGACTGGTTCCGCTTCTGCAACCGCTGCTCGGCGGCGCGGGCTGCCTGTGTCTGTCTTGCTTCCGCCGAGCCCTTCCCCAGGATCTGCAAAACGTTGTGCGCGCTGGCGGTGCCGATCTTTTCCAGCACTTCGATGGCCCGCAGTGCGCGAAGCTGCGCGGGCGACCTGACGCGACCGTCCAGCCCGTCCAGCAAGCGGCGCACGCGCTGCGCGGTCTCGACGGAAAGCGAACCGCTCGCGAGCGCCCGCCGCAGGGCCGGTTCCGCCGCCAGCTCCAGCTCTTCGAGTTCGCTGTCGGCCCGCTCGCGGACTTTGAAATCGCTGCTGTCGAGTTGCTCGAGGAGTCGGTCGATGCTGGCCTGGTCGGCCTTGAAGGCAGCCGGCCCGAGCCTGGTGCGCACGAGGGTGACGGCCTTGTCGCCGGCCCGGATGAGCGTTTGCATGGCACGATCGGCCTGGGCGGCATCATCGTGAGCCAGTTCGGCCCAGAGACGATCCTGTTCGGCCCCGTTCCAGCGCGGCGGGGCCGGCTGACGCGTCAGGAACTCGCGCAGGTCCCAGATCAGCGCTGTCGTGTCGAGGCTGCCCGAGATGAGCCTCGTGCCGTCTTCGGAAAAGGCGAGCGAGGTGACCGCGCTGCGGTGCCCTGCCAGTTCGCCCAGCACGGTACCGGTGGCGATGTCCCAGAAGCGAATCGAGCCGGTGCGCGTGCCCCCTGCCAGGTAACGGCCATCGCTCGAGATGCTGGCAGTGCTGTCACGCAGGCTGTTGGCGCTGAAGCGGCGCACTTCCAGTCCCGTGTTTGGATCGAGAAGCAGGAGCCCAAACCAGACATCGACGACGAGGCCGGTCGGCGTCGCGAGGCAGACTTGCTCGTCGCCGCCGGCCCAATCGTCCAGGGTGAAGCGGCGCCGTTCCTTGCCCGTGGACATCTCGATGACGCGGACCAGCGGGGGCTTCACCTGTGAATCGCCGGTTGGGGCGCATTCGCGCAAATAAAGCAACCTGTCGTCGGTGGAGAATCCGCAACGAAGCAGCCGTTTCTTCTCCCTGGTTGCCCCGGTCTGGATGACGAACAATTCCTTGCCCGTGGCAAGGTTGTGGATGTGGGCGCAGCCCACCGAATCGAGCAGGACGAGCAGACGGCGGTCGTGGGAAACCTGGGCCATCGCCACTTCCAGGCGAGGAATCGTGAGCTTTCTCTTCTCCTGCGCCGATTCCGCATCGTAGATCCACACTCCCCCTTCGGTCACTTCCAGGTCTTCGTCGCGGACGGTTCCGGCGGCCAGTACCGTGTGATCATCAAGCAGCATGACCGTGCTGCCCTGGAACTGCTTGGGGAAAGGGAAACGATGCAGTTCGGTGCCCGTGCCGGCATTCCACCAGCGTGCGCTGTGGTCGTCGCTCCAGGTGAGGGCAAACTTGTTGTCGGAAGTGAGCTGGACGGCATTCAGGGCGCCCTGGTGGCCGCCAAACGGGGCCGTCATCGCGCCGCTGGCAACATCCCAGGTCTGGATGACCCCCGTCCAGGAACCGCCGTACAGCATCTTGCCCTGCTCGGCAAAACGAACCACACTGACCGCGTTATCGGTATCGGTTCTCCAGAGCTCCTTGCCGTCGGGAAGGTTGTGGAGGCTCAACACTGAAACGTCCGTCGTGCGTCCCACCACGGCCAGGCGCGTGGCATCCGGAGAGAAGTCAAACATTGCATCCTGGACATCGAGCTCAACACTGGCTAGCTTCTTGCCCGTGCGCTCCCAGAGATGAACTGTGCTCACAGCGGTTGTCAGCCCGGCCAGCACCTAGCCATCCGCAGAGAATCGAAGGTTGGACACGACACCGACTCCGGTCGTCTCGATCACGGCGAGCCGTTTGCCACTGGGTATATCCCAGAGCCACACGCAGCCGGACTGTCCTTTTCGGCCCGAGACGGCGAGAGTGCGGCCGTCGGAGGCCACGGCGGCAAACTGAAAGCGGAGCTTTTCGCCCGGCGCATTGAACTTGGCCAGCACCTTGCCGTTCACGTCGCGGAGAAAGACATCCGGTTCGTTGAACTGGACGGTCTCGGCCAGGGCACGGGGCGGGACGGCCGTCGGATCGATCTTGTCGAGCCGGCGGCCTGTCCGGGTATCGAAGAACCTGAACTTGGGCTCCACTTCGGGCGTGCCAACCATCAAGAACGAGCCGTCGCGCGCGAACTCCACCCACTTGACAAACGAGACCTTCAACTCGTGCAGCTTGCGTCCACTGATACGATCCCACAGACAAACGCGATCGTCGAGAAAGCCAGCGGTCGCAATCATCTTGCCCGTGGGGTCCAGGCTGAGGTCGAGGATCGGATTGCAGTGGCGGTAGCGAAGAGTTCCCAGCCGGGCCACGGCCTCGCGGGGCAAGTTCTCTTCCGTTTCCACTCCCCACGCGGGTGAGCCAAGTGCGGCAACAAGAGCAACGATCGTGCAGAGATGCTTCATCTAGCCCTCGCAAAAAGGCGATCACTTCACCGCGCTGGCATAGCGGTGCGTGGGCGTGGGCCGCCCGGGCCGCAGGCTCTGTGTCTTGCGAAACTCCGCCTGGCCGCCCCGGCGCACGCTCGCCTGCTTCACCACACGCTGAACTTCCACTTCCAGCTGGGCTGGATCCATTGCCACCCGCGCATTCACAATCACGTCGGTCTCGGTCAACTTCTGATGCGAGGGCAGCGACAGCTCGGGCTGCGTGAGGCTGCTCACCAGGTTCGCCACGCCAAAGCCCCCCTCCGCCAGACCGATGACCTTGAGATGGGCCACTTCCGCCTGTTGTCTCACCAATGAGTCGCGCAAGCCCTGGATGATCTCCAGCATCAGCGCGTCCACCTCGAACGGGCTGGGCGCCTGCACGTGCACGCTCGAGTTGAGCCAGCCCAGCTCCGCTTCCCCTTCGGCATACACGTCGTAGTCGATGTCGAGGATCTTGCGGCCAAAGTCCCCTTCTTGATCGAGCAAGGCAAGGACCGAATCGAAGCCCTGCCCGGTGCGGGCCGACACTTTCAGGAGGGGCACGCCGGGATAGCGCTGCAACACCAGTTCGCTCAGCTCGTCCAGCTCCTCGGCGGGCAATTCATCGATGCGATTGAGCAGGATGGCGTCGGC
>JBFWSD010000269.1:0-7607 GCA_050248575.1 Gemmataceae bacterium | reverse complement strand
GGAACCATTCCCCCCCGAACCACGACCAATACCCACGGGGGTGATCCGTCCTTCCCGGTTCCGGGAAACTTCTTGCACCGGAACCGCCCCACCCGGATAATTCCCTCACAGTTCAATACCGAGATGAACGGGAGCTCAGCCTCGGATATGCCGGTTCCGCATGGGAGCTGACAGTGGCGGGCCGGTGGGAATGAGCGTTCGACTCACTCCCCGCTTGCGACTCTTCTCTGCACTGGGGGAATCCGATGAAGGACCGTACACCGGTCGTCGTCTTCGACGCGGACAAGGTGAGCAGCAACGCCGACGATTCGGCGCGTGTGAGCCGGGTGTTGCCCGCCTGGATCATCAGTTGCTGCGTCAACGCGGGGGTGCTGGCAGCCTTCTTCCTGATGAACACGCCAGAGGCCGAGACCGCTCCTACCGAGGTTGCCGTCTTCGAAACGCTGGTGGAAAACCAGGTCCAGCCGCCCAACCTCGAGAATGACGACATCGGGCTCGATCCCAATCTCGAGACAAACTACAACGTGGATCGGATCGAAGAAGTGAGCGTGCCCGGGCCGGTAAACGCCATGGATCCGATCGGCGTGCTGAATGCCGATCCGGGCCCGCCCATGACGTTGCCTCCGCCTCCCGGCGTCGGCGGCGGGCAGGGCGGCGGTGTCGATGCCTCCCAGCCCGGCAAGGGCAGCATGATCGGCTTCTCCGGGGGCATTGTACCGAATCACCTCTTCCAGCCGGGCGGCTTTGGCGGCCGCTCGGGCGCCACGCGGCAAAAAATGCTGATCGAAGGCGGCGGCAACGCTGCTTCCGAAGCTGCCGTGGCCCGCGGGCTCAAGTTCATCGCTCAGCATCAGGGGCCGGATGGCAGCTGGTCGCTGCAGAAGTTCCGCGAACACGGCCGCTGCAACTGCACCGGCGGCGGGCAGGCCAGCAACGACGTCGCCGGCACTGCCTTCGGGTTGATCCCCTTGCTCGGCGCCGGCCAGACGCACAAGCCCGGCTCCGATCGCGGGCAGATCTACACCAAGGAAGTCGACAAGGGCCTGCGCTGGCTGGTCCTGCATCAGAATCGCGAAGGGGGCTACAATCCCAACTCGGGCGAAATGTACTCTCACGGACTGGCGACCATCGCTCTCTGTGAAGCGTATGGCCTCACTTCCGACCCGGCCCTCCGCGAACCCTGCCAGCGGGCACTCAACTTCATCGTGATGGCACAGACCCCCGAAGGGGGCTGGCGCTACCATCCGAAGAGCACCGGCTACGACGGTTCGATCGGCGCCTGGCAGCTCATGGCGCTCAAGAGCGGCCAGATGGCCGGCCTCGACGTACCCCGCGAAACCTTGACCCGCGCCACCAAGTGGCTGGATGCGGCCGCTGCCCCCGATGGCGGGCGCTACGGCTACACCACCCCGCATCCCGCGAACGGTCTCCGCGCGGCGACCACATCCGCCGGTCTCCTTTGCCGACAGTACCTCGGCTGGGGCCCGCGCAGCCCTGGCCTTCTGGCCGGCATGCAGTATCTGCGTGCCCACAAGGCCCGTCCCAATGACATGTACTACAGCTACTACGCCACCCAGGTCATGCATCACATGGGCGGGCAATACTGGGCCGAATGGAACCCCCAGATGCGCGATGGCCTGATCAACTCGCAAGACAAGGGAGATAAGATTCCGCATCAGGCGGGCAGCTGGTACGACCCCACCGACGCCATTTCCAGCGGCCGCGGTGGACGCATCATGCAGACCGCCCTCTCGCTGGTTACTCTGGAAGTTTACTACCGCCACCTGCCCCTCTACCGCCGTGAAGTCGGTGGCGACAAGGACGTGGTCAAGGACAAGTAACCGAACGTCGGTGCTCCGAAACAAGAGCGATCAGCTCCCCCGAGCTGATCGCTCTTTTCATTGGTGGCGCTGCGCGAGGGGCAGGAAATGAAACGACCCCTGTGGAGACAGGGGTCGCGCACCAACCATGAGATTGTGTTTGATTGTTTCGACCAGCGGTCAGCTGCTGGCGCTGCCGAGGGCTGTCGTGACAGCCGTGGTGTTGAAATTGCTGGATGAGGCGGAGCCGATCAGACCGATGGTCACAAAGCACACCAGTATGATCATCGCCAGCATAACGGCATATTCAACGGCCGTCGTGCCCTCTTCGTCGCAGAGGAAACGCCATAATGAGTTCATGGAGTTCGCCTTTCTTCGTCTGAGGAGAGTGAGATCCTTCTCACATTGCCACCGGGCTTACTCCGAATTCCAGTACGAAACACTAGTACGAAACGGGGTGCTAGTCAAATCAACTGGAGAGATTTTGCCCGTTTTCCTCGCGAATCGTTGAAAACCAGACATCATGGCGCCGGCTAACTCTTATTCTATGCGCAGAAGCGCGCGCAGTCTATTCCCGTTTCCTTTTAGACGATCTTCGTCGCCATCTCGTTCCCATTTGATACAAAACGTTTTGAACACCCCACCAAGAGCTTGCTGATGACCCGCAAAAAAGCGCTGATAACCGGCATCACAGGGCAGGATGGCAGCCATCTTGCCGAGTGGCTGCTGAGCAAGGATTACGAGGTTCATGGGCTGATTCGCCGGGTCAGCACCGAAAACGTCGAGCGCATCCTCCACCTGCAAGGGAAGTTACAGCTACACCTCGCCGACTTGCTTGACCAGATGTCGCTGGTGGACGTGTTGCGGCGCGTTCAGCCCGAAGAGGTGTACAACCTGGCAGCGATGAGTTTTGTTCCCGCCAGCTGGCGGCAACCGGTCCTGACGGGCGAGTACACCGCCCTGGGGGTTACCCGCCTGCTCGAGGCGATCCGTCATCTCAACCCCAAGGGGATTCGCTTCTTTCAGGCCTCTTCCAGCGAGATGTTCGGCAAGGCCCGCGAAAGCCCGCAGTCGGAAACGACCCCGTTTCATCCGCGTAGCCCCTACGGGGTGGCCAAGGCCTACGGGCACTACATCACCGTCAACTACCGTGAAAGTTACGGGATGTTCTGTTGTAGCGGTATCATGTTCAACCATGAAGGGCCGCGCCGGGGCCGCGAGTTCGTCACGCGCAAGATCAGCGACGCCGCGGCCCGCATCAAGCTCGGCAAGCAACAGCAGCTGCGGCTCGGCAATCTCGATCCCCGTCGCGACTGGGGCTACGCCGGCGATTACGTGCGCGGCATGTGGCTCATGCTCCAGCAGAGCCAGCCCGACGATTATGTGCTGGCCACCGGCGAATCGCATGCGGTCCGTGACTTTGTACAGGCAGCCTTCGGGCACGTCGGCCTCGCCTGGGACAAGCATGTCGTTCAGGACCCAGCCCTGTTGCGGCCCGCAGAAGTGGATTACTTGATCGGCAACTCCAGCAAGGCACGTGCAGTGCTCGGCTGGCAGCCCGAGGTCTCCTTCCCGGAGCTCGTACAGATGATGGTCGATGCGGACCTGGATCGTGTCCGTCGCGGCCACTGAAGTCACGGGGCCAGTCGTTCGCGCCGCCACGTGCCGTCGGGCTGCCTGGTGTAGCGCAGTCGATCATGGAGACGGTACAGCCGGCCCTGCCAGAACTCGATGACTTCGGGCACGACGCGGAAGCCGCCCCATTGCGGCGGCCTGGGCACCACGCCTGCCTCATACTTTTGTTCCAGCTCGGCCATGCGCTGTTCGAGTGTGGCCCGGTCGGGCACCACTTCGCTCTGGGCCGACGCCCACGCGGCCAGCTGACTTTCGCGGGGCCGGCTGTGAAAATAAGCATCCGATTCTTCGGCCGTCACCACCTGCACCTTTCCTTCCACGCGCACCTGGCGGTGCAGCGGACCCCAGTAGAACACGAGGGCTGCCCGTGCATTCGCGCGCAACTCGCGGCCCTTTCGACTCTCGTAGCAGGTGTAGAAGACGAAGCCGCGCTCATCGAAGCCGCGCAGCAGCACCATGCGGGCCGACGGGCTGCCCTCCGCCGTGCTGGTCGCCAATGTCATCGCGTACGGTTCCGGCTTGATGACGTTGACGGCCTCGCCGAGCCAGCCGCTGAACTGCGTGAACGGATCGGCGGCAGCCTGGCTCTCCTCGAGCGGCGTGAAGGGCAGGACCGGGTCGTCGGGAATCATGTGACAATACCCCTGCACTGTGGTGGAGCTGCGCTCATCTTAGGAATCCGTTTCCCCCGCGGTCAAGTCGGCATAGGATGTGATCACAGCCTGCTTGTCATGGAGAACCCGCCTTGAAAGTTTCCCTGATGGTCACCTGCCTGGGCGACGCCCTCTTCCCCGACGTGGGCGTGGCCACCGTCAAGCTGCTCCGGCGGCTGGGAGTCGAGGTCGAGTTCCTCAAGGCGCAGACCTGTTGCGGGCAGCCCCACTTCAACAGCGGCTTTCATCAGGATGCCCGCGAACTGGCCAAGCACACCATCCATGTCTTTGCCGATGCCGGCACGGTGGTGACGCCGTCGGGCTCGTGTGCCGCCATGGTCAAGCTCGAGTATCCGGAACTCTTTCACGACGACCTGGTCTGGCACGGACGCGCCGAGGATCTGGCCCAGCGCACCTACGAGCTGTCCGAGTTCCTGGTCAAGGTGCTGAAGGTGGAAGACGTGGGCGCGCGCTGCCCGGGCAAGGCCACTTACCACATGGCCTGCCACCTGCGCGGCCTCGGCATCTTCGACGAGCCCATCCGCCTCTTGCAAAAGGTCAAAGGGCTGGAGTACGTGCCCCTCGAACGCAGCGATGAATGCTGCGGCTTCGGCGGCTCGTTCGCCGTGCGTTACCCCGGCATCTCGGGCGCGATGGTGACCGACAAGGCCACACTGATCGAGCAGACCGGGGCCGACGTGGTGGTGGCGACCGACGCGGGCTGCTTGATGAATATCGGCGGCTGCCTCCGCCGCCGCGGCAGCCGCGTCAAGACCATGCACCTGGCCCAGGTGCTCGAGAAGACGTGAGCTAATCGCGAAATCACCGGCTTTCCGGTATCTTCCATTCATGAACACGAGCGGACCTGGCCCCGTGGATGCCGCGCAGTCTGTTGCCTCTACCTGACCACTCAGGGTGTGCACGCACTCGAGCAAGTGGTGGCGGGCCGGACTGCCGACACCGATTTCGCCGGACAGTCAAGGATCTGGACGAAGTGTTGCGCACATTCCTCTGGCAAACTGCTCAGTATCAACGCTGGCAGCAACGTGCCTGGGACCACCTGTTCAACAATCAACTTCGCAATACTGAGAGAATAGGCCGCGAGCTCCTGGAAGTTGCCCGCACCGCAGAACAGATCATCCCAAAGATACGACTTCTGGTTGAGCGCTCCAGGGCCGAAGGGCAAGACCTCGAACATGCCGGCGCCTTCGAAGAAGCAGCCCATACCATCGACATACTGTCACAGCGAATGGCGAAGTGGCCCTTCCACAATCTTCCGGATATCGCCGCAGGGAGGACTGCCTACCTGGACGGCAACTGCGCCCCCGTCGAGGATCTCATCCGTGAGCTACAAGACGCTGGTGACTCCCAAGGCTAGGCAGAAGATCTCATCCTGGGGGTTGGGCCGTCCAATATTGCTCGAAGTGCTCGTCGTGGATGCCCAGCTGGTCCGTGAACGGGACCTCGACAATTGATCTACTCCCCTTTCGCCGGCACGCCCACGTCGCGCTGGCGATCCACCATGCACAAGAAGCCCAGCGGCTCCGTCTCCGATGGGTTGCGGAATTGATGGACCTCGCTCGGGGCCACGTAGACCACGTCCCCCGGGCCGATGTCGTGGAACGACTTGCCGAGTTCGACGCGGCCCCGGCCCCGCAGCACGTACACCACGTGCTCGTGCACGTGCGACTCGCGCGTCGAGTAGCCACTCGGGCCGATCTCGAAGTAACGCAGTTCGAAGGCGGTGTGTTCGCCGCGCTCGCCCACGAGCACTTGCCGGCAGACGCCGCGCCAGGTCTGGTTCTCTTGCTTGTAGTCGACCACGGGCACGTCTTGCCAGCGAAAGCCTTCCTGGAAGTGGAGCACACGCGAGCCCGAGCTCGCCGCTGGCGCCGGGGCCGGTACCTCACAACTGCTGGGCATGGATTCCATGATCATTCCTCCTGTGGCTGTTCGAAGGTGACGATGACCTTGAGGGCCGCTCCTCCCCGTCGCGCCGTGTCGTAGGCTGCTTGCACCTGATCGAGGTCGAAGCGATGCGTGATGATGGGCTCAGGCTGGACCAGGCCGCGCTTCAGCCAGTCGTGGGCCAGCTTGGTTTCTTCCGGCCCGCACGAATACGAGGGCACCAGGCTGACTTCGCGAAAGTACAGTTCGCCCAGGTCGAGTTCCGTGAGCGTGCCCGTGGAAGTCGGCGCAAACAAGAGGGCCACGCCTCCCGGTTTCACATACTCGAGCGCTTGCTGGATGACCGCGGGCTGCCCGGGACCAATGAGGACGAAGTCGGCTGCCCGCGCCAGGGCGGTGCGTGCCTCGTCGGGTGTGAACACTTCCGTCGCGCCAAATTCAGGAGCGCGGCGGCGGCGTGTCTCGTCAGGTTCGACCGCGGCCAGCTTCTTCAGCCCGAGCGCCCGGGCCGCGGCGAGGTTCAACAAGCCCATGATGCCGCAGCCCACGATCGCTCCGCGCAGTGAAGCGAGCGCGGCCGCATCGGGCCACGGGCGCACACCGAGCCACAACAGCGGCGGCTCCACCAGTCGTCGCAACGCCTTCAGGCTGCAGCCCAGCGGTTCGATGAACAGCGCCTGTTCGATGGTCAGCTCGTTGACGGCAAACGAATCGTGCCGTGCGTTGACTCCGGGCACACGGATCCATTCCGCCATGCCGCCCGGATCGACGGCGCTGCGCCGCCAGGTATCGCAATGAACATGCGCCCCGCGCTGGCAGTTGTCACATATAAGACAGGGTGCGTGATGGTGCAGGAAAACCCTATCTCCGGGCCGCACGTGCTCGATGGCCGCGCCGATTTTTTCCACGCGGCCAATCATTTCATGCCCGAGGACTTTGCCGATCTTTTTCTCTAAGTACCAGTTCATGAGGTCGCCCGAGCAGATGCCGCAAGCCTCGGTACGAACGAGGATTTCGTCATCGGCCTGAAGCGCGGGCCGCGACGCCTGCTCGATCGTGAAGCGCTCAGCGCCGACGATGCGTGCCTGACGCATGATTTGCCTACGTGTTTTTGCGAGGGTTCCCCCCATGTGTGACTTTCCGAATTTGCCAGCTCAGATTTCCCATCTGCGACTTTTGGTACTAGACTTCGAATGACCTCGTTCCCGTCGGATTTTACCAGGAAAGGGCAGGGCCGGCATGAGCCTACTCTGCGAAGTCATCCCACGCGGGGACTCAGACCCCCATCAACTTCGAGCCCTTGGTGGCGCCATTCGCTGCTGGTACGAACGCGAGCGCGGCGGCAGCGGCCTCGCCCATTACGTTGACACCTTTGCCCTCGACGATCTCCTCTCCGGCGAACTGCCGCAACCGTTCGCACTGCGGTTTTCCACGATCGCTCATCCCATGGATTCGTTTGGGCGCGAGCGGCCCACGCTCACCGTCGAGCAACTGCGCTCGGCGTGCCCGGACGTGGCAGCCTCTCGTACCCTCTTCCTCAAGGTGTGGGGCTGCAATCGCGAACGCACCATCCTCAGCCTCCGCCGCAGCA
>JBFWSD010000268.1:0-7612 GCA_050248575.1 Gemmataceae bacterium | reverse complement strand
CTGCTTGTAGAGGACCCAGCCCAGCGAATCGATGTAGGCAGGGTTGTCCTTGTCTTCTTCGGGCTTGAGGTCGGGGTTGGCCTTGCGGCGCTTGCGGTCTTCCTCGATGGCCTTGCGGACGAGTTTCTCGGCCTCCTCGAGGTTCATGTCGTGGTCGGCCCAGATGTAGCCCAGATCGTTGTTATAGGTGGGATCGTTGGGCTTCACCTGGAGGATGGCCTTCAGGTGCTCGGCGGCCTTGTCGATCTGGTTGAGCTCGACGTAGACGCCGGAAAGGATGTATCGGGCGTTCTCGGTGAACTCGGCCCGGTCCTGATTTTGCAGGTTGTCGTCTTTCTGGATGCGGGTGAGGACTTCTTCGTAGGTCTTGGCGGCGTCGTCGGTCTTGCCGAGTTCGCGCTGGACCCAGGCCTTGAGCTCGAAGGCCAGCCAGTGCTCCTTGCGTTGCTTGACGTAGTTATCGGCCAGCTTGAGGGCTTGCTCGGCCTTGCCCTGCTTGGCGATGGCCTGGATCATGCGCCGCTGGACCGCCGACTTGAGGGCCACCACCTTCGGATCCGCATCCTTGACTTCCAGGAACTCCTGGCAGATCTTCTCGGCGTCCGCGTATTGCTTGTTCTCGTAGAGCAGGTCGATGAGGCTGCCGAACGACTGCGTCAGCCGCTGCGTGCTGCGGAGCTTGACGCCCCAGTCGGCACAGATCTTGTAGAAGACCTTGCAGGCCTCGATATCCTTGAGTTCCTGGGCCGAGCGGGCCAGGATGTAGGCGCCGTTGTAGTTGAAGGCGGTCTTGTTCTTCTCGGCGAGCTTGACGGCCACCGCGAGCAGCTTCTTGGTGCCGTCGGGATCCTCGACCAGGGCGACGATGTGCCCCTTGATCGGATCCTCGCCCGTGACGTTGTTGAGGTTGAGGGCGCGTTTTTCGAGGTTCTCGTCCGCGTCCGCCGACCTGGCGGGCACCGCTTGCGTCAGTCCCGCCACCAAGACTGCCAGCACGCACGCGATCTGTCTAATCCTTGCCATCGCCGTATCTCCGGGAAGCTGGTGGAGTAATTTCGTAGGCTCTCATGCCAGGGTCATCTTAACGGGAAAGCCTGTAACGTGCCACTCCGATTCAGGCCAGGGAAGGGCGGCAAGCTGGGCGCGCAGGCTGCCCGGAGAAAAGACGGATGAGCGGCATGCCTGGATTGGACGCGCGGGCAGGTATGTCTACTCGTCTTCCAGCTCGATGGAGGCGCAGATGGCCCGCAGGATCGGTTCGTGGGCTTCGAGCTCGAGATCGCTGGTCTGACAGAGGACCAGCACGGTGCCGCAGGCGCTGGCGAAGCTGCGTATCCAGGCGGTATTGGTGAGGTCGAAACTGAAGAACTGGACATCGTGGCCGATGGCGGGCTGCCCGGCCAGTGAATCGACGCAATCGTCCGCCTCCAGCTCGGGATAGTCCTCGCGCAAGGCATCGAGGGCAATCTGGGCCAGCTCGCCGGGCGTGGCATCGTCGCGCAGCGTGATCATGGCAAAGGCCGTGCCCGGGCTCTGCACGTAAACGGTCCAGCCCTCGTCGCTTTCCTCGCGCTCGAGCTGCCAGCTCTCGGGATAGCGAAAACGAACACCCGTGTTTTCGAAGACGGCGGCCATGCGAAGATCTCTGTGGACGTTGATGCGAGTCGTCGCTGTTATTTTATCAGCGGCGGGCGGCCCGGTCATCCTTCAGGGCTGCATGTCGATGTCGAATGTATTGTCCCCGTCGACGATGGTGACCGATAGCCCGCTCGTCTTCGGGTCGCGATAGGGCAGGGGGATCTCGGGATGCTCCTTCACGGGCGGGGGGGCCGAACCGGTGGGCAGATCGACAATCGGCGGGCTCACCGACACCGCGTAGGTGCCGAGCGGCAAGCCGAAACCCTTGGCCATCTCCACTGTGTAGGTGCCCTGTTCGTTTAGGTTGGCGGTCATGTGTACGCCCTTGGCGGCATTGCTGAAGATGACCACTCCCTCCTTGACGGGCTGCCCTTGAAAGGTGACCTTGCCGGTGAGCTTGCCCAGCTGCTCCTGGGGCTGAGCGCAGCCCGGCAGGAGCAATAGCAGAGTCAGCAGCAACGCGCGTTCAATCGATGACCACGACCTGTCCATCATCGCGATTCGCCAGGTTGTAAAGGGTTTGCACCGACATGGTCTCGCTCAGGAAGCGGACCGAGCCATCGCCCATCAGCCCGTTGGCGCCGCCCGGATGGACCGATTGCACGGCCCGGTTCGGGCCACAGTTGCCCGGCACGCCGAGGGCGTTCGCCGACTTCTCGTTGAGGCGATGCACCACGGTGGTGAGATTGAAGATGCGGTCCCAGCCGTCGTTGCCCGGGCCCATGGTGAAGCCGTGCCCGCAATCGCTGCGGCAATCGCTCTTGTTGCCGCTGGCATCGCGGCACCAGTCGGATTGCTCGGCGACGGCCAGCGTGTTGCTGAGGCCGTCGGTGGCTTCTTCAATCGTGACCGTGCGATTGACGATGAGCAGGCCGCCGAAGGAGACGCGGCCCGCCGCGCCGCCCGTGGTGCTCTTGTTGCGGGCCGTCGCATGATCGTTGGCCCCAGATATCCCCACGTAGTTCGGACTCTGCACGTTGGCACTATCATGCAGCGGATCGGTCAACACAAAGCGGGGCAGCTGGCTCGACGGGCACTGCAGATAGGAAATCGGCACATTCCGCAGCACGTTGCGATTGCCCGCGTGCCCGCCGTAGGAGGCACCGCCCACCCAGCCTACGTTGTTCGCATCCTTGTCGAGCTTCTTGTAGAGGTTGTCCTGCTCGATCTGCGTGAGCAAATAGACCGACCAGCAAAAGCCGTAGCCGCCCGGCTTGGCGGTCAGCCCGCCAGGGGGCAGCTGGTTGTGCAGGCTTACATAGCTGTGCAGGGCCAGCCCGAGTTGCTTGAGATTGTTCTGACACTTGACTCGGTTGGCAGCCTCGCGCACCTTCTGCACCGCGGGCAGCAAAAGCGCGATCAGCACCCCGATGATGGCGATGACCACGAGCAGTTCGATGAGCGTGAAGCCCGCACGTGAGCCGTGGTCCGCGTTTCCCCGTTCCCACGCTGCGCGGAACAACGTTCTGCGGGATGCAGAGACCTCAGGTTCGAGAAGCCGGGCTTCTTGTCGACTCATCATCGCGCCCCCCCAAAGAGACCGGGTTCTCCCCAGTATAGTCCATGGTCCTGGGGGATGTGAACCTCACGGCTCCTTGCGCAGGAACTTCTGGGCTTTCTTGCCCTTGATGTCGCCGGCGTAGATGTTGCCCTTGGAATCGAGGGCCAGGCAGTGGACCCAGTTCAGCTCGCCGGGCTGCTCCAGCCCGTCGCTTCCTTTCGGCACCGTCCACAGCTGCAAGAGCTTGCCGCTGGTGGCGAACTTCATGAAGACCTGGTCCTTGGGCGGGCAGCCCAGTGCCTCGTCGGTCTTGCGCCATTGCATCGGCGATGAGCCGCACACCCATAGTTCGTCGTCTTTCGTCATCCAGAAGCCCCACGGCGTGACCACGTTCTTCCATTCGTCGAGGAACTTGCCGTTGGCGTCGAAGATCTGGATGCGGACGTTGTTGCGGTCCGCCACGTAGACGCGGTCTTTCGAATCGATGGCGATGGCGTGCGGGATGCTGAACTGGCCCGGCTTGTGGCCCAGCTCGCCCCAGGTGCGGATGAACTTGCCGTTCTTGTCGTATTGCACCACGCGAGCGTTGCCGTAGCCGTCGGAAACGTAGATGTCGCCATTGGAGGCGATGGCCATGTCGGTGGGTTTGTCGAGATGTTTCTCGTCGCGGCCGGCCTCGCCGTAGGTGCCCAGGGTGAGGAGGAGTTTGCCTTCGGGAGTGTACTTTTGCACGACGTGGGCCGCATAAACGGCCAGCCAGATGTTGCCCTCCTTGTCGATCTTGACGTGATGGGCCCCCTTGAGCTTCTCGTCGCCCCAGGAGCGGAGGAACTTGCCCTTGGCGTCGTAGACCTGCACAGGCGGCACTGCCCGCGTGAAGACATAGACGTTGTCCTTGGCATCCACGGCGATCCCGGGCATGTCGGCCCAGGGCATGTCCTTGGGCCGAGTGGGCCACGCCGGATCGACCTCGTAGGCCACCGCCACATTGACAGGCGGATACTTGGCCTGCTCCTGCGCCTGCGCGACGCAGGATATCAGCACCAGCGACACCAGCAAGATTGTGCAGCGCGTTGTCATGGGTACACTCCGAGTTTAGCCGCTAGCCTTTGGCGAGCGCGGGCAGTATCGCGCGCGGCGGCGTGATTCGCAATGAGAAAGGACATTGCAGCAGCCCGGGATCCTGCCCGCGCTCGCCACATCGGCAATCACTTCAACGGCGGGTACAGCGCGTAACCTTGCACCTTGACGGGCACCTTGTACAGCGTCTTGCCCGCTGTCACGTACAAGGTCTTCCGGTCCGGGCCGCCGAAGGCCAGGTTGGTGATCAGGTCTTCCACGATCGGGATGCGGCCCAGCATCTTGCCGTCGGGGGACACCACGTACACACCGGGCGGGACCTCGGTGGTCTCGAACTCGGAACGCTTGTAGGAGACGCCGGCGGCGATCCACAGATTGCCCTCGGTGTCGAGGCGCATGCCATCGCCGCCGCGGGCCTTGCCGAAGTCCCAGATCAGCTTCTGCTTGCTGAGGCTGCCGTCGTCGGCCACCGCGAACGACCAGATCTTGCGGTTGCCGTCTTTGGCGGGGTTGCTGTCGACCACGTAGAGGGTCTTGGCGTCGGGCGTGATGGCGATGCCGTTCGGCTTGTGGATCTGGGGCTGGGTCAGGATGCGCGTGACCTTGCCGTCGGGATCGATGCGGTAGACCGCCTCGTCTTCCATCTCCTTGTTCGACTTGTCCGGGCTGTAGAGCGGGTCGGTGAACCAGATGCGCCCGTTGGTGTCGACGACGACGTCGTTGGGGCTGTTGTAGCGCTTGCCCGCGTACTTGTCGGTGAGCACTTCCACCTTGCCGGTCTTGAGATCGGTGCGAGTAACGCGGCGTCGGCCCCCCGGGCCCATCTCGGCCCCTTCGCAGCTGATGAGGCGGCCCTGGGCGTCAAAGGTGTTGCCGTTGGTGCGTCCGGCATCCTCGCGAAAAACGATAACCTTGCCATCGGGGTCTGATTTGAGGATGCGGCTGCCCGCGATATCGGAGAAGTAGATGTTGCCCGCGGCGTCGACGGCGGGCCCTTCGAGAAAGCAAACCAGGGCAGCAGTCCCCACCGTGGCATCCGCGGGCACCACTTTCTCGGGCAAGGGCAGCTGCTTGTAGTCCGTTTTCTCCTCAGCCTGCGCGGAAAGAACTACAGCAAGACAAAACAACTGCACGAGCAGGAACACCTTGACGGACATCATGTTAGGCTCGCTTTCGTAGGAGGAGAGGTGGGAAGGCGCGTGCCTGTGGACGTTCTCAGGGGATAACATATGTGACGGCTGACGCCCGGTCATGAGAATCGGATGAGAAGTTGGGGGAATTCGCTCGCCGCGTCGAAGCCGGGTGTGTTAGTATCTTCGAGACCTTGGTGCATGCAGAATCAGTTGCCCGTTCGAAACTTTCGCTGCCAGCCAGGGTTAAAAGAAATGACGGGGGATTGGGTCTTGGGGGACTCCGTTCTCTTCCAAAAGGGCTGATCGAAATCAAGGGTGCCGGGGGGCGCCCGATTTTTCGAGGCAAGCCTTCCTGTTCTGGTGCGAACCAGACTGTCCTGCCCCATAGCTGCCTACGCAGGGAGAGGACTCCCTGGGACCAGTCTCCAACAACGACGGAGCGCCTGGCCGACGGAATCTAGCCGGAGGTTGACATGGCCACTGCACAGGTAACCGCCTTCGTGGACGCCCTCAAGGATCTGCTCGAACCCGGGCAGCTCAACGAACTGCGCCGCGATCCGCAGGCGCAAGGGGATGACCCGAAGGTGCTGGCCCGCACGCTGGTGCAGAAAGGGCTGCTCACCCCCTTCCAGGTCAACTCCCTGCTGCAAGGCAAGGGCAAGGAACTTGTCCTTGGGCCGTATGTCATTCTCGACCGCCTTGGCGAAGGCGGCATGGGCGAGGTCTACAAGGCGCAGCACAAGACGATGAAGAAGATCGTCGCCCTCAAGGTCATGCGCAAGGACCGCGTCAATCCCCACTCGATCAAGCGCTTCGAACGCGAAATCAAGGCCGCGTCTCAACTGGTCCACAACAACATCGTGATGGCGATCGGCGCCGATCAGGTGGACGGCACCCACTACTTCGCGATGGAATACATCGAGGGGGTGGACCTGTCGCGCATGGTGAAGAAGTCCGGGCCGTTGCCCGTGCCGTTGGCCTGCGAATACATCCGCCAGTCGGCCCTTGGTCTGCAACATGCCCACGAGCGCGGGCTGGTCCATCGCGACATCAAGCCGGCCAACCTGCTGGTGGCGAAGCCCGGCGCCGGGCAGCCCCCCACGGTGAAGATCCTCGACATGGGCCTGGCCCGTCTGGCCGAAGGCTACGACGACCAGACCAAGCTGACCCGTGTCGGTTCGCTGGTCGGTACTCCCGAGTACATCGCACCGGAACAGGCCATCAACTCGCAGAGCTCGGACATCCGCTCCGACCTGTACAGCTTGGGCTGCACCTTCTTCTTCTTGCTGACGGGGCGAGCTCCTTATCGGGGCAGCTCGCTCATGGAAGTGCTGCTCAAGCACCGCACTGAATCGATCCCCGATATCAAGGCCCTGCGTCCCGAGGTGCCCACGCAGGTCATCAGCATCATCGGCAAGTTGCTGGGCAAGGAACCGCAAGAACGTCTGGCGACGCCCGATCAGCTCGCGCAGGCGCTGACGCCGTTCTGCCCGAAGGGGATCTGGACCGCGCCTCCTGAATTCGGCGGCGGCGTGGCCGGGCCGAATACCGGAATCACTGGCAGCCCGTCGACCGCGCCTGGTGCCCAGCTCAGTACCCAGAGCGGCACTCGCAACTCCAAGCTTGACACGGCGGCCAACGGCAACGGCCGCAATTCCAAGGTGGTAGTCGGCAACGGCACCAACGGTGCACACAATTCGAAGCTCGATTTGAACAAAAAGAACTCAAAGGTCGACGTCGACCCGCAGGCGAAGGGCGGGGCAGCTCTCCCCATGGGCAAGAAGTCGGCCCCGAAGAAGGGGAAGGGCAAGCTCATCGCCGCAGCCGCCCTGTTGCTTGCCGCTTCTGTTGCCGCAGCGGTCGTGGCCCTGCCGAATCTGATTGGCGACAACAACGAAGAGAATCAGCAAGTCGCCAAGAACGATGAGAACAAGCCCTCCAAGATCGACAACGACACTCCGAAGCAACCGGCCCCCGAGCCGACTCCGGAGCCCAAGCCCGAACCGAAACCGGAGCCCAAGCCGGAACCGACTCCGGAGCCAAAGCCCGAGCCGACTCCGGAGCCCAAACCCGAACCGAAACCCGAACCAAAGCCCGAGCCCAAGCCGGAACCGAAGCCCGAGCCCAAGCCGGAACCGAAACCCGAACCAAAGCCCGAGCCCAAGCCCGAGCCCAAGCCGGAACCCAAGCCGGAGCCAAAGCCCGAACCGAAACCCGAGCCCAAGCCGGAACCGAAGCCCGAGCCCAAGCCGATGCCGAT
>JBFWSD010000267.1:0-7614 GCA_050248575.1 Gemmataceae bacterium | reverse complement strand
GTTTTCAGCGATCAAGCACGCCCGCAAGTCTTGCATCCTTCTTGAATCATCCTCTACGCTGTTAGCTTTCCTGCGTGCAATTCCTGCGCGTCGGACTCTTTGCAGATGGCACACCGGACAGCTCGGCCGGTGGGCACTTTGCATCTCCGTGATGGCTGAGTTCTCCAGAATAGCCATGTCTGGAGGAACAGGCCGGGGCCAAGGGCCTCAGGGCCCGTTCCCGGCTGTCTTCGTATGCAAGGTGAATTCAACCATGAAGAAGGCTCAAAACGGCAATAGCACGGACGCGGCCCCAATTGGTTTCTCTCGACCGCGAACGCAAGGTGAGGCAGAAGCGGCGATCAGCCGCAGCTTCATCCAGTTCGAGAAGGCCAACATGGGCCGCGGTCCGCTCGAAACTCGTACCTATCTGATCGACGATCTGGTCATCGTCCGACTGAAGGGGGTGCTCACTCCGAGTGAGCAACGGCTCGCCGAGGTGGCCGAACGCGGCGTCTACCTGATCAAGCAAGCGCGACTGGAACTGCTCCATGGGCGTCGCGCCGAACTGGAGGCCACCATTCTTGACTTGCTCGGCGTGGGGGTGCGCAGCCTGCACACGGACACCTGTGCCAGCACGGGCGAAAAGGTGGTGGTCATCAGTTTGCAACAACGACCGGCCTTCCCGGAAGGAGTGGTGAAGGCGAAGTAACTACTCGAGATGGCGGTTGCCTGGTGTACGTGCCGGCGAGCATTGCTTGGCGATGCTGGCCCGCGCGGACGCCGGGTGAACCTGTACCGGCATGCCCGACAGGATGCGATGCCTGACGGGATGGGGCCGGAGGATTCCTCACCACGAGGGATCTTCCGGCCCTTTTTTTTTGTGATTCCCCGCGAGGAAATTCATGGCTGTTAACCTGCGTTCCCTGAAGCGTGGCCGAGGCGCCCTTCCTTCCGCCGAGTTCGAACGCGACCCAAGTATCCGTGGCTTGCTTCTCACTTGCCTGGATGATTGCTTCGCCAGCGTCTTGCTCGAGGACAAGCTCGAGCCGGGCTACTGGAATATTCAGCGCTTCGAGGCCGGCGCCATCTTGCCTTACGGCGCTGGAGATCTCCTGCTGCACGAGACCCTCGAGCGGGCAGTCGACGAATGCCGTGTGCGGCAGCTGGTGGTGTGCGGGCACTGGCCCTGCAACCTCTTGATCGATCGGGCCGCCGCGGCCCACGAATGGGAACGGCTCGTCGAGTTCCAGGCGACGGGCCGGGTCACCGATCTGCTGCCCGCCTGTTGCGGACGATTGCACGTCGAGCATCACCTGCAGCAACAACTGAATCACCTGCGGACCTATCCGCCGGTGGCCGCTGCACTGGCCTGCGGCAAGCTGGCCCTGCACGCATGGTTGCACGACGACAGAACCAACGAATTGTTCTTTGCCCTGAACGGCCCGGGCACGTTTACGGGCCGCGTGGCACTGCATCCAGACCACAACCGCGGCTTGCGGGCCGAAACGCGCCGCTTGCAGCCCATGAGGCCTCCGGGTCTCGACCCGCGCGATGTTTACCTGTCCTGATGCGGCAATCGACGTAACCCCTTCTTGGAGCATGACGATGAGCGCAGAGCACGAGGCCTTCCAGGCCAAACCAAGGCTGGACACGTTAAGGTCAGACGTACTGGCCTCGTTCGTGGTGTTTCTGGTGGCGTTGCCCTTGTGCATGGGCATCGCCATGGCGTCGGGCGTGCCGCCGGCGGCAGGAATACTCAGCGGCGTGATCGGCGGGCTGGTCGTGGCTTCCTTGGGGGGATCACCCATGCAGGTGAGCGGCCCGGCCAACGGCCTCATCGTTGTCGTCTGGATGGTGAATCAGCAATACGGGCTGGCTGTGCTGTCAGCGGCGGTGCTCGCCGCGGGCTCCTTCCAGCTGCTCGCAGGCACGTTCCGCCTGGGCCAGTGGTTCCGGGCCGTGTCTCCCGCCGTGATTCACGGTTTGATGACCGGATTCGCCGTCATCATCTTCGCCAGCCAGTTTCACGTCATGCTCGACGACGCGCCGCGCGGCTCGGCCGTCGAAAACCTGATCGCCATCCCGGTTGCCTTTTATGATGGATTCTTTCCCATCGACGGCTCGGCGCATCACTGGGCGGCCGCGATGGGCATCCTCACCGTGTTGATCTTGCTCGGCTGGAAGCTGCTGCCGTCGTGCATGCGGCCACTTCCGGCCTCACTGGTGGCAGTGGCCGCGGCCGCCACTCTTGCCACGCTGCTCGATTTGCCCGTCGCGCGTGTCGAGTTGCCCGCCCAGATTTCGGGCATGGTGCAACTGCTCGAGCCGGCCGCGTTGTGGCGACTGGCCGAATGGCCCGTGCTCGAGATTGCTTTGACCATCGCATTCCTGGCCAGCACCGAGACACTGCTCAGTGCGTCGGCGGTCGATCAACTCCATCAAGGACCGCGAACACGCTATGATCGCGAACTGACGGCCCAGGGGCTGGGCAACATCGTGTGCGGGCTGCTCGGGGCCCTCCCCTTGACCGGCGTGATCATTCGCAGTGCCGCCAACGTGGCAGCCGGGGCGCGCACGCGCCTGTCCAGCGTCTTGCACGGCTGCTGGCTGCTGGTCTTTGTCATGTTGCTGCCCGGCCTGCTCGCCCTGATCCCCACGGCCTCCCTGGCGGCCGTGCTGGCTGTCGCCGTCCTCAAGCTCATCAATCTCCCATTGATCTACAACTGGTGGAAGCAGGATCGACTCAACCTGCTCATCTACGCGATCACCGCAACCGTCATCGTCTTCTCCGGTGTGCTTGTCGGCGTCGCGGTCGGCTTTGGACTGTCGCTGGCCAGGCTGCTGTTCACCTTCTCGCACCTGGCGATTCATCAGGAGTTCGAGGAGGGCCGCACCATCTTCCGTCTCGAAGGGGCCGCAACGTTCATCCGTTTGCCGAAGCTCGCCGCGGCCCTCGAGGCGGCCCCGCCCAGAGGAGAACTCCATGTGCAGATCGATCAGATGTCTTTCATTGACGACGCTTGCCTCGAACTGCTGACGAGCTGGCACAAGCAACACGAAGCCATGGGCGGGCGGTTGGTGATCGACTGGGAATCGCTCTCAGCCAAGTTGAATACCGGTACGAACGGGACGGGCAACTCGGCAAAATCACCCGAAGTGGCAACTTTCCGCTAGCGCCGCCGCAAGGGGCATCACGGCCTTCGCTAGCTCAAGCTGGCCACTCTCTCGTCAGCCGACTCGACGGGCCGCAACGCGCCCCGCGGTTCGAGGTAGCCCGGCACCTGTTCGACAGCGCGGCGAAATCCCTGCCAGCTGTGCCGTTCGGCCACCAGTTGATGGCCACGCTCAGCAAGCCGAGCCAGCTGGCCCCGATCCGCACAGATTGCCGCCAGCTCACGCACATAACCATCGACATCGTCGAACGGGGAAACCAGCAGCCCGGTCTCGCCATGCAGGATCAGTTCGCCAATACCGCCGACGTCAGAGGAAAGCACGGGCCGCCCGCAGGCGAGCGCCTCGAGCAGCACATTGGGCAGCCCTTCCCACTGCGAGGTGTTCAGGAACAGGTCGAAACGCTCGGTGGGCAAGTCTTCGAAGCCATCGAAAGGCCCATGAAAGGTCAGATTGGGCGCGGAGCTGAATCGCTCCGATTTGCGGCTGTCACGCAGAACGGGCGATCCATAGACGTGAAAATGGACCGGAAGCTCTTGGGCTCGCCGCGCCACCTCGGCGAGAATGTCGGGCCGTTTCTGTCGATCCAGGCGGGCCGCCCAGAGTACCTGCAGCTCCCCGGAGGCCTCGCGCCGCTCGGCTGCCCGCAAGTGCGCCGGCTGATAATGAAGGTGCAAGAGATGCTGGTCATAACCATACGTATCGCGCAGCCAGCGAATGACGTGCTGATTGTCTGCGAAGATGCCAGACAGAGACTCGGCGCAGTGGGGCAAATAGTCCACCAGGTAACCGACGGGCCCGCCGCCAGCCGAGTAGTCCAGGCAAAACGCCGAAGTGAACAGTCGAGCGACTTGCTTGAGCGCTCGCCCGTGTCGCACGAACACCTCGTAACCAAGTCGTGAATTGAGATTGTGAATCACCGCTGGCCCAAGTTGAACCAGGAACGTTGCGAGCAAGCGCCGTTGCGCCTCTTGATCGAGTCGGCCGGCAATTCTTGAAAACGGGATGAACGTGACGCCAGCAGGAAGCCGATCGGCCCACGGTGAAAGATCGTCATCAGTGGCAACAACGATGGCCTGGCTCCCTGTTCCCTGCTCCACGGCAACCCGGACATAGTTCAAGGCTTCGAGGTCGGCGCCCCCGGTTTTCAACCAGGGAACCAGGAACAGGTGGCCAACGGCCCCACCCACATGCGCGCACAAGGTCGCATACGCTTTTGCCGAATGCGGCGGCGGCACGCGATAGTCCTCCACCTTGCTCCAGAACTCATCGTCAGCCCGGATCAACGGCTCGATGGAACCTATTGCGCGGCAAGCCTGAATCACCCATTGCGGAGGCTTACGAACGGAATTTCGCAAGAGGCCGCGACGATATAGCGTGTGGTATGCCCGCACCATGAATGGCCGAAACAACGGAAAACGCCGCGCCAGGGCGAGTCCCATGCGTACGAGTAATCGCGGCCCGACAGGCTCATGGGCAGCAGCAGCTGATTCGTGTTGAAGCGCAGGGACTGGCGATCCGGCCTTGCCAAATCGAAGCGGATGAAGAAAGGAGGTCGGGGGCAGCAGCCCTTCTTCGGCCAGGTATGCCTGGAGCACGGAACCGACTGCTTTGCGGCGCACGAACAAGATGGATTCCGGTACGGTGACGATTGGCACGCCGCGCGCCAAGAATTCCATGAACAGTTGCCAGTCTTCATAGCAAAACCCTTCGCGTGCCGGAGTCGCCCGATACGGCAGGTCCAGCAGCAACTCCCGTGGGGCCACCAGCGCCGGTGTGTTCCAGTAGTTGCTCTCCAGCAAGACCTCGGGTTGGAACCATGCGTCCGCTGAACCCGGGTGACTCATGAATTGATGTCTGGCGTCGAAGACCAGCGAACACTCGTGGGCAAGTACAACATGCTGCCCCTTGAATTCCTCGCCCCGGGCGCAAGCGCGATGTAGCCAGGTGCTCATGATCAGGTCGTCGCCATCCAGGATGGCCAGCCAGCGCCCGCGCGCCAGGCGAATGCCGTGATTACGAGGCTCACCACAGTTTCGGTAATCGACTTCCTCGATACGCAGCCCTGGATCATTGCGGTAACGCGCGAAATAGTGGCGTGTTGCCGGAGTGGCGGCATCGAGAATGGCGATCAGTTCGACTGTCATGCCCTGCTGGCGCGCATGGTCTACGGCATTCAAGACGCTGCGCAAGGTGCGATGTGCTAACACGCCTTCGGCGTGAAATGACACCACCACGGACAAGTCGCAAACCTCGCTGGCCATACCTGCTCCTTGATTCACCTCTTGCCCGTCACTCGAGATACTGCAGCGAGCCTGGCGGCCGAATGCTTCCTGGCGAGCCAACGCCTGGGAGCACCGAGTGCTCGGGCTACTTTGAGCGACAGCGCGTTCTCACTGATTGTGGTGAGTTGGTGTTCCACTTCGGCGAAATGGTGTTTGAACCTCATGCGGCGCAGCAAGCGGAGTGGACGGAAGCAGGGAGTAATCTATCGGTGGCAGAATCCACTCACCATGAAGGCGACGTGAAGAGTTAGTGAAGATTCGGGCGAGAAGATTGCCGAGGAAGGCGGCAACTAAGATCGCGCTTTTCGCAACGAACTGGTCAGCTCACGGAGGGTATGGACAACTCCCATGCGGGTGTATGTCATCAAACCGAACGCGGCCAGGGTGGGAAAGGCGGACTGACTCACGTGAAGCGTCAAGGTGATCGTGAGGGCCTCACCCACTCCATAGCCGAGGTGAGTCAACGCCAGCACGCCGGAAGCTTCGTAGGTCCCCAGTCCTCCCGGCAGGCCGGGGATCAGACGTCCCACGGCGATGGCGGCATACACGGTCAGTGCCGCTTGCCACGACATGGGTGCCATCAGCATCAGGCCCGCGTACACGGTCACGAAGCCCATGGCCCAGGCAACAACTCCGAAGACCAGGGCCCACACGAAGCGCGGCGTGGCCACGGCATCGCAGAGATTGTCGTACACCGTCATCAAGAAGGAATGACTCGTCGACGTGGGCGCCAATCGTGCCAGCCACTTGAACGGTGCTCGCCATAGCGGGATTGAACACAGCCCGCCCACCAGCCCGGCCAGGATAGCCCCTTGCACCAGTGGGCTGGTCGTCAACCAGGCGCTGCCAAATCCCAGGAAGAGAAGGCAGGCGAAGAGCACCACGTCGGCATACCGCTCCAGGAACACAGCGGAAGCGACGCCTGCATACGTTGTGTCCTGGCGCTTGCCAAGGTAGGTCAACTTGATGAGTTCCGAGAGCCTGCCGGGCAGAACATTGTTCAGGCCGGTGGACAGGAGGTAGGCCTTGAAGGTCTCGTTGAGTGGCGGGCGCGGCTGAGGAATCAACATCCAGAGCCGGAGGGCCACGATCCACACGCACATCACCTGGAAGGGCTGAATGAACCAGAACGCCCACAGGTGCCGGCGATCGAAGGAAGTGCCCTCGCCCGAAAAATCGAGCGAACCGGCGACCAGGCCAATGAATAACAGGACCATTGCGAGGCGCAACAGCCCGAGCAACCAGTTCTTTTCGCGTGTCGCGTCCGTGCTCATGGGGCCCTCCGTTCAGGCCAGAGGGCTGGGAAAGTAAACGAGGGGCTTCAAGAAATCAAGCCGGATCCTCGGCGCCCCGGAAAGACAGGAGGTTCTGCCAAGGCGGGCTGTTTCGCTGCTTGCCCATTTTAGAAAGGAGCGCGACCTGTGCAGAAAACTGCTGGTGTCTGACTGACTCGATCTGCCAGATCTTGATCGTCTCTTCCTTGTTCTCGGGCCGGAGCCAGTAGGTGGTTGAAGGTGATCAGTCTGTCGCCTTTACAATGGAAGCACGCGCAGCAAGAGCCCTTGGCGTGTGCAGTGAAGAACTCGCGGACCTTGCCGGTGCTTATTTTCCAGAGCGTGACCTTGCCAGAGTTGTCGCCGCCAGCGCTGTTACAGTTCCAGCACGCTGCCGCACTTCTTGCAGGTGCGCAGCTCGGGCTTGCTCTTCACTTCCTCGATGATCGGCTTCAGCTGCTTGCCGAGATCGACCAGGTGGAACTCGGCGTCGTGGACCACTTCACCGCAGCTCTTGCAGAACCAGCGCATGTGATCGTTGGCTTGCACGGGCCGCTTTTGCTCGATGACCAGCCCGACGGTGTTGGCGGGCCGCTGCGGCGAATGCGGCACGTTCGGGGGCAGCAGAAACAGGTCGCCTTCCTGGATGGGAATGTCGCGGACCTGCCCGCTCTCCTTCACGCGCAGCACGATGTCCCCTTCCACCTGGTAAAACAGCTCCGGCGTGGGATTGACGTGGAAGTCGGCGCGTTGATTCGGGCCGCCCACTACCATGACCATGAACTCGCCGTTCCAGATCATCTTGTTGCCCACGGGAGGTTTGAGCAGGTCGCGATTCTCCTCGATCCAGCCCTTGAGGTTCAGCGGCGCAACCAGTGCCATGGCAGTCCCTCCTCGATCGG
>JBFWSD010000266.1:0-7618 GCA_050248575.1 Gemmataceae bacterium | reverse complement strand
GACCGACCAGCTGGACAAGCCGAATCGGAACGGCGTGGCCGGCGTGCTCCGCAAGTCGCGGCCGGCCCTGGAACGGGTCAGCGACGCGCTCGCAGTGCTGGTGCACGTCAGCGCCGGGCCGCGTGTGCCTCCCATCGACCTCGTCCGCGAAGGCAACATTGCCTTCGACCAGCAAGACTTCGAACTGGCCGTGCGCTATTACACCGAGGCCGAGGAGTATATCACCGATCCCGGGCTGGTTTCCTTCAACAAGGCGGCTGCCCTCTACCGGCTGGGCCGCTACACCGAGGCCGAGCAGCACTATCGTCGCTGCCTGCCCCAGGCGGGCGGCACGCGGCTGGCACATGTCCTCTACAACCTTGGCAACGCCTGCCTGCAGCAAGCCCAGCCCGACGACTATGACTTCTACGACAAGGCCATCGAGGCTTATGTCATGTGTCTCGATGTCAAAGAGCTCGATCCCAAGCTACGCGAAAACGTCGAGCACAATCTGCAGCTGGCACAGACCTTGCGGGCACGCGTCAAGCCGCGCGACACCCTCTCCAATCCCAATCCCGACAAGCCCGATCCGCCCGACCCGATGACGGGCCGCCGCCCCATGGGTTCCGGCGACGATCTGCCCAAGGAAAAAGCCAACCCCAAGGGCACCAACAAGAAGGCCGTGCAGGGCGAGAAGGGCAAGGAAGGCGGCGCGGGCAACGATGACCAGCACCAGACGGGATCCAGCAACACGCTGCCCCCTATCCCCGATGAGGAAAAGCTTGCCCCCATGGAGCGGGCCGAGGCCCTCTCACGTCTGAAGGGCTGGGCCGACCGTATCGTCGCCGAACGCATCCGCCAGCAACACAACCTGGCCCCCAAGGTCGAAAACGTTCGCGACTGGTGAGCACGATGAAGTGGATGAGCGCCAGCCTTGTGACCTTGCTGCTCGTGTTCCCGTTAGCGGCCCAGTTCGAGGAGCCGCCGCTGCTGGGGCAGCCCGACGATTACTCGGGCGCGGTGGGCCAGTTTCAGATCGATTCGCGTGCCAGCCCGACCAAGCTGCAGGCCGAGGATCCGCTCGAGTTCGTCGTGCGCATTGGCTCGACGGGCAAGGCGGGCCGCGGCCCCAGGCGGCCCGACCTGCGCAAGCTCGAGTCGTTTCGCAACCGCTTCCACATCGAGGACCTGGGAGGCAAGATCATCGAGAACGCCGCCGGGCAGATCTGGGAGTATCGTTATCAGCTCAAGCCGCTCAACGACGAGGTGACCGAGATCCCCGCTTTGAAACTGGTCTTCTACAAGCCGGGGAGTGTGCCGCGTTCGAAGGGCTATCGCACCACCTATGCGACCCCGATCGCGCTCGAGGTCCGGCCGCGGCCCCGCGCCCTCATCGTCGACCAGGACGGCAAGGCAGTCCGGCCCCCGGAGAGCTTCTTCGAAGTGGTTGCCGGTGAGGATGTGTTGCGTCGCCAGAGCCGCGCAGCGTTCCCTGACGGGCGGCTAGTGGCCCTTTTCCTGGCAGTACCGCCCACCTTCTTCATGTTCTGTTACCTGGTCTGGCGGATCCGCAACCCGGATCGCGCCGGGCAAGCGCGGCGGCGAAAGAGCCGGGCTGCCCGACAAGCCTTGAAGGCCCTGGCAGCTGTGCGCGGTGGGCAGCCCCACGAGCAAGCGCGAGCCACCGCCCGTGTGCTGGGCAACTATCTCTGTCAGCGGCTTGATTTCCCGCTCAGCGATCCGACGCCGCGCGAAGCCGGCGACCTGTTACAGCACGCGTTGCCCTCGACGGCCATCGCCCAGCGTGTGCGCGAGTTTTATGGCGCCTGCGATGCTGCCCGGTTCGGCCCCGAGGGCGGGCCTGGCCCCCAAGAGCTCGCGGCCAGCGCCGCAGGGATCATCACGGCTATCGAGAACGAGCCATGTCCGCAGTGATGCTATTCTTGTTGATTGCTGTCGCCGAGACGGGAGACAGCCCGCCTTTAGGCACCGAGGTGGAGATTCTTGCCGAGGCCGAGACCGCCTTCCGCACCGGCATCGACGCGGGCAGCGATCCTGTCTCGCTCCAGCACTTCAAGAAGGCCGCGCAACTCTACACCGACCTCGAGACGCGGGGCAGCCGCAACGCCGATCTCTATCGCAACCTGGGCAACGCCCGGTTTCTTTATGGCGATTTGCCCGGCGCGATCCTCGCCTATCGACTCGGGTTGGAACTCGATCCGGGCGATCCCGTGCTGCAAGAGAACCTGAACATCGCCCGTGAACAGGTCGCTTATCCAGAAGCGGGTGTGTTTGCCCGGCCGCCCGTCGAACACTGGCCGCCGTGGCTGCCCCGGCCCTCGGTCACCGTTCTCTTCATGGCACTCTTCGCGCTCTACACGCTGGCTCTCTATGGCTGGCTGCGCTGGCGGATCACGCAACACGATAGCCTGCTCGGCATCGCCGTGACGGCTTCCCTCCTCGCTGTGGCGGTGGCCGGCCTCACGTTCTTCGAAGCGCGGCGGCAGGCCGAGCGTGACCAGCATCGTCTGGTCGTCATTGCCGAGAACGACCTCATGCTGCGCCGTGGCGACGCGGCCGACTATCCCGCCAACTACCCGACGCCGCTCAATCGCGGCGTCGAGGCCAGGCTCCTCTTCGACGGCGGCAACTGGCTGCAAATCCAGCTCACTGGCGGCGAAGTGGGCTGGGTGCCCCGCGCCAGCACGGTGGTCGAATCACCGGCCAGCTAACGTTCCTGGTCACGGGCGAGCAGCAGCATGGCGTTGATGGCGGCCGCGGTCATGCCGCTGCCCCCTTTGCGGCCGCGCAGGGCCAGCACGGGCACGTCCAGCGCCAGGGCCTCTTCCTTGCTCTCGATCACCGAAACGAAACCGACCGGCAGGGCAAGGATCAGCCTCGGCTGCACTTGCCCGGCGCGAATAGCCGCGCACAGAGCGAGCAAGGCAGTCGGCGCATTGCCGATGGCATAGATCGCGTCGCCGGCAATGCGGATGGCTTTTTGCATGGCGAGCAGGCTGCGCGTCTGCCCGGTGGCCCGGGCCTGTTGAGTCACTTCCGGATCGTCGATGTAGCAGTGCAGCGGAATCTCAAGCGCGTCGAGGAGGGGCCGTGCTATGCCCGTCGCCACCATCTGCACGTCGGTGACGAGCGGGCGGCCGGCGCGGAGCGCATCAATGCCGGCAGCGGCTGCCCCGGCGGTGAAGGAGATATGCTTGATGATCTCGAGGTCGCCGGAAGCGTGGATCATGCGGCGCACGATGGGCCACTCCTCCCCAGTGAAAGGATGCGGCCCGACGGCCTCCTCGATGCGGCGAAAACTCTCGGCCAGGATCTCCTCGGGAGTCATGCGGACATTCTAAGAACGTCGGTTGCTCCTGAAGCAAAAAAGCCACCGGCGCTGGTACGCCGGTGGCTTCTCACGGAGACAACTGAAATCACTGCGCTTGCTGGGGTCGCAGCGGGGGTCAAGGGAGCGGGCGGATCTGTTGCGCCGTCATGTAGTTCGAACGCAGGTCGCCGCGATAGACGACCGGGCCGATCAATTCGACGTTGCGGTAGACATACGGTTCCAGGTTCACGCCGGGCTGAGCCGAAACGTAGAGCCTGGGCAGTCCCTGACTGGAAACCAGCACATAGGCGGGCTGATTATTCAGCAGGAACGGGGCCTTTTCCAAGCGGCCCGCACCGCTCGAACGCAGCGCCGCGTTGGCGGCAGGCTGGGTGGGCACCGCATTGTTGTAATCGCTACGCACACGGCTGGCGGGCTGAAACTGCGGCTGATTGTAAGCCGGCTGTGGCACCGCCTGCTGTTGCGGGTAGCCATTGAAAGTGGCCGTGTCTGATTGTCGCGCCTGATAGCCCTGAGGCGGGGCGGCCCGCTGGCCCTGACGCAGGAAGAACACGCGGTTGTGGCAGCGCATCGACAGATTGTGATCGTGCGTGCGGCGGGCAAGCAAGAGATACATGTCGGCGGCCTCGGCGATGTTGCCAGCCCGTTCGGCATTCTGAGCTTGCTGCCACAGCGTCGTGTCATCGGCGCTGGGCGAGATCGGGGTGGAGCCAACCGCCGGGGCGGCCGCGTTGACGGCCGGCGTCGCTTCGGGCGGGGCGGAGTTCACGGTCTGCACACGCGGCGTTCCCTTCACGGCGTCTGCCGGAAGGTAGCGAACCTCCTCGGGCGTGGGAGCAATGGGCAGCCAGCCGCCATCGTCGGCGTAGGCCTTCTTGGTATCGAGGACCACCACCTGGGCGCCGCGCTTGAGGCGATTGCGGGCTTCGACAGTGGGGGGCTCATTCCGCAGTTCACTGCCGATGCGGACGGGCACGTCGTCGCCCAGGACGCGGCCGGTTGTCTGCCCGGTGTTCAGTTCGAGAAAGCGGGTATTGATCCAGGAGAAGGAACCGGGCGGCGGCTTGATGGCCAGCCAGCCCCCTTCTTCTTCTTTCAATACGGTGACCTTGTCACCCTGCCGGAGTTTGCTGGTGGGATACATCTTGGGATCGGAACTCGGGCCGCAGCGGACCTCGACCTCGGGGACGGTGACCGTCGCCTCGTAGGGAGTGTTCTCCGCGCGGGCCATCAGTCCGGCCAGCAAGAGCAGGCCGACGCTGGCTGTGTATGGTTGGACTCTCATCTTCTCCTCCTCGGGAGAACGCACGCTCCCGGCTGACTCGCCCGGTCTGGATTCTTGGTTGTGGCTGCTGGGATGACCGGCACATCTATCATTTCATTCGGCCTGGGCGGCCCGCGGAGGTAAGGCTCCGCCACGCCGGGAACGCGGTTTTGTCCCTGTTTCGGGACAGTCCTACAGTCAGCGGTGCTTATAGCGAACAGCCAATTTGACGCAAGATCAGGTGCTTCCGAAACTGGGCAAACCCAACCGCGCAGGCAACCTTGCTGGCCGAGGCAAACCGATTCGATTACGTTAACTCTGAGGTTTGATGGCACTCCAAATCCACCTGCGGCGGCGGGTGGAGAATCCGAGGAACACCCACGATGGCCGACCCTACCTACACCGACCTGGCCAAGATGATCGACCACTCGCTGTTGCAGCCGGTGCTTACCGACGCGGACCTGGAGGCGGGCTGCAAGCTGGCTGCCGAGTACAACGCCGCTTCGGTGTGCATCAAACCCTACGCGGTCAAGCAAGCCGCCCGCTGGCTTGCCGGCACAAGTGTCCTGGTCGGCACCACGGTGGGTTTCCCGCATGGCGGCCACCTCACTTCGGTCAAAGTCTACGAATCCGAGCAGGCCATGGCGGACGGTGCCCGCGAGCTTGACATGGTCGTCAACATCGGCAAGGTGCTGGGCAAGGACTGGCGTGCGGTCGCCGACGACATTCACGCCGTCGTCGGGGTGGCCCACAAGGGGCAAGCCATCGTCAAAGTCATCTTCGAGAACTGCTTCCTGCAAGCCGAACACAAGGAACAGCTTTGCCGCATCTGCGGCGAGGTGGGAGCCGACTTCGTCAAGACTTCCACCGGCTATGGCGACGGCGGCGCCACCGATGAGGATCTCAAACTGATGCGCCGTTGTGCCCCGCCCCAGGTGCAGGTGAAAGCTGCCGGGGGTGTCCGCACCTACGAACGCCTGCTGGCCGTCCGTGCCATGGGCGTCACGCGCGTGGGGGCGACGGCCACGAAGACCATCCTCGATGAAGCCCGCAAAAAGCTGGGCTGAACTGTCTACCACCAGTTTCCGTGACCGCTGCCGCAAAGAAGGCAGCAACCTCGTGCAGCAAGTCGGGCTCGAAGCTGCCATGATGTCCCTGGTTCTCGAGAAAGACCAGTCGCCGCTGGGATGTCACGGCCTGGAAGAGCAACTCGGCGTGGCGTGGCGGGATCAGCCGATCGCGATCGCCGTGAGCGATGAAGACGGGCGCGTGGCAGCGACCCACCCGTGCCGCGCTGTCGAAGCGGTTGCGCATCAGCCCGCCACAAGGCAAGAACGGCAAGTGATGGGCAGCCACGTCCGGTATCGACGTGAACGTCTTGAAGAGGACGAGCCCGGCACACGTTCGCCTTGAGGCCAGCTCAGTGGCGACTCCGCCTCCCAGCGACTGGCCGATCAGCAGAATGTTTTCGGCAGCGACGCGCTGACTCAACCAGTGGTGGGCAACATGGGCAGCCGCGTAGCAGCCCGCTTCGCCTGGTGCGCCAGCACTGCGTCCGTAGCCAGGATAATCGAAGACGAGTACCGAACGCTCGAGAATGTCGCGGATCAGCAAAACATCGTGCCAGCGCTGGCTCAGGTTCCCGGAGTTGCCGTGACAGAAGAGAGCGGCGCCCCGAGCCTTGGCGCAGGGGCACCACCAGGCATGAATGCTTGTGCCATCGTCCGTTTGCAGCCAGACTTCTTGAACGTGGAGTTGTGCGGGCGGCTCCACCCAGCGGCCGTCCCCGGCCTGCGGGCGAAAAATCAACCTGTCTTCGAGAAGGAGCAAGGCAGCGGTCAACAGCAGGTAGCCGGCGAGACATAGACCAACCAGTCGTCGCCATCGTCGCATGCTCGACATGTTGCTGGCCGTCGCTCAGTAGTGCTTGCTCGACACTTTGGAGAAGCCGCGGAAGTCGCGGAAGACCGTGATGTTCCAGCCCTCGATGGGCTCGCCGTCTTCGCGATAGATCACGTTCTCGGAAGAGACGAATTCGCCGAAAGCAGCGCCGAGGGCTTCGCCAGGGCCGTAGCCCACCAGGATGACTGTCTTGCCGTGAAACAGTTCATCGTCGTGGAGCGGATTGGGCCGCCAGAAATCGTACTGGCTCCATCGCTCGCCAATGGCCCGACCCACCGAATAGACGATCGGATTCCCGGCACAATAAAAGCGCAGCTCGCCGGGCAACCGCCACGTGGTCGCCATCAGAACCGGTTCTTCTTCTCCCTGCTCGTGCAAACGCGCCCGCACCTGGTCGACGTGTGCGGCCAGGTGGCGCCAGCCGCGCAGGCGGCAGGTTGGATCGAGTTTGCGCAGCGGGTAGGGTTCTTTGCTGAAGGCCGGCTTGGCAATCGTCTCCAGCACCGGTTGCGCCTGCACCGCGAAGTGCATGAGAATCACCAGCGAAAAACCAACCGCCGTACTGGTGGCGAAGCCGGTCTTGATCGCCCGGCGCCACCAGGCCACGGGGGAGTGCCATTGCTCGATCAGCCAGCCAATCGCCAGGATCAGGCCTGCAGTGTACGCGGTGACGGGCCAGTTGATCTGGCCGCCGCCGTTCTTGAAAGAGAAGAAGAGGAAATTGAGGAACATCGGGGCGGACATCCACCACAGGTATTGCCGCTGAGGATCGCGCTCCTTCCAGGGCCGGTAGGCAACCATCGCCAGGATGTAGGCCAGGAACCAGAAGATGAGGAAAACAACGCATTGCTGGCTGAGGAATTTGACTGGCCCGAACCAGGCGATGCCGGTTGCTTCGGTGACGCCGGCCTGCCCGCCGACGTGGCGGAAAGTCACCCAGTTGTTCTGGGCATTCCAGATCAGAATGGGCAACGAACACAGGAAGGCGACCCCCGTGAGTACCCACAGACGAGGTCGGAAGACCAGGTGGCGCCTGGCCCGTTCGGTAAACAGGAACAGGGCAAAGCTCGGGATCCACAGCACCATCGTGTACTTGGCCAGGATGCCGAGGCCAACGAGCA
>JBFWSD010000265.1:0-7632 GCA_050248575.1 Gemmataceae bacterium | reverse complement strand
CAAGACGGCCATCGCCGCCGACCTGCAAATCGTGCGGGCATCCAACGGTGCCTTCAAGGGAACCGAAGGGGACAACGATGGCTTCTACGTGCTGGGCCCGGTCGACGACAACTCCAAAGAGATGGACGCCGCCACTTCGGCGCCGGCGGTCACCACCAAGTGCACGCTGTATGTGAAGGATGACACGCTCGGCAAGGGGCGCATGTATTACACCATGCCCAAAACGACCGACCTGACGCAGCCCTTGCCCAAACATGCCGTGTTGTTGCGGCGGCTGGCTTGCCCAGGGATGGCGCCGCAGGAAGACAAGACCATGGCCAACTACAATCCGTACATCACGGTGGACTATCTCGCCGAGGTGCCCACCTTCGACGGCGTCGAAGTCACCGACATGGCGGCCCACAACCCGTCCACGAAGTTCACCGAACGCTATCCGACGGGCAAGTATCAGCCCTATGCTTCCGAGCTGACCACGCAGCTCAAGCAGATGATGCCCACCGGCGTTACCGGGCAGATCCAGCACACCTTCTTCCGCCACAACAGCAAGGACGACCCGGCCAACGCGGGCACGCCCATGCAGACCATCAAGATGCCCTTCGACTGGCTGGTGCACCTCGACCGTCAGCTGGTCAGCCCGATGGAACTGCTGCAGGTGTCGGGCTTCAAGCCGCACGAGCTGACCCAGCAGTTCATGCAGCCCGATGCGACGAACAGCCCGTGTGGGGAGAAGGACTTTGCCCACCGAGTTCCCTGGTTCGACGACCAGGCCCGTCTCTATCGGGTCTTCGAATTCCTCGAGACCAAGAATCGCTGTCTCGGCGTCGACGTGGGGGGCCGCATTCCTGGCCGCGTGAACATCAATACCATCTGGGACCTGGAAACTATCCAGGCCATCTGCGACCGGCAGCAAGTCAACCTGACCAATGGCTTCGACGATGCCTGCGTGACCAGCGCGTACAATGCCCTCATGCTGTCGCGCACGCCGAACCACGCAGCGCTCACGCTGGGTACGACGGACCGGCCCTTCCGTAGCCTGTGCATCGGTTACTCGGCGGGCGGCGATCCACAGTATGGCACCAACGGCTCCGGCATCAACGATACGCTGCTTCGCGCCGACGTGGCCACAGGCACGAAGACCAACCCGCGCCTGCTCGACGGCAAGATCGCAGGCAACCCGCACACGCATCCCTATCTGCGCACCCTGCTCCTCAACAAGATTTACAACAACCTGACCACGCGCAGCAACGTGTTCGCGGTGTGGCTGACCGTGGGCTACTTCGAAGTGGTCGACGACACCAAGCAGCCCGTCAAGCTGGGTGCCGAGCTCGACGCGGCCATCGGCAAGAACAAGCGGCACCACATGTTTGCCATTGTCGATCGCACTGCGGTGTCGATCCTCAACGCCGCGCCGATCGCTACTTGCAATACCGTGGTCAACACGCCGGGCATCCACCAGGTGACGGCCAGCGCGGACATCTCGGCTCAGGTCAAGGGGGGCACGATCCTCACCCTGGGGGATGGCGTCGACCGGGAAACGGTGCAGGTGCTGAAGATGATCTCGAACACCACCTTCGAGGCCAAGTTCTTGAAGCCGCATCGCACGGCGAACTACAACATCTACGCTAACACGCTGGGCAATCCCGGCCCGCAACCCACGTTCGTGCCGCGCGATAATGGTGCGGTGGTGCCCTACTACATCATCATCGACTGACGAGAGGAAATGCAGAAAGTCCGACTCGCACAAAGGCCCACGGGCTCCGCCCGTGGGCCTTGCTTTTGGCAAGCCACCATGCAGAATGGATGCGCTTTTGATGAACGCGTAGCGTTCACGTGGCGAGCCCGGAGCGTGAGCGATGGAGGAACCGTCGTTCATCGCCGCAGAGCGGCGGGGTGGTGCGTTAACCCACGCAGAGCGTGGGAACGAGGTATTCCCGCGCAGAGCGTTTGTTCTGCATGGTGATTCCACATGGGAGATGACATGCCGTCGTATCAGGTCCCGCGCGTGCAGATCGTGCCCCAGGCCGACGATCAGGTCTCTTTCCATGTCGAGGGCAAAGAGCGGCTGCGCTGGAACGCCGCGCGGCGGTATCCGCGGCCCTTCTTCTTCCCGGTGATTGGCCCGTCGGGCCAATCGCTCACGCGCATGGGGCATCCCGCGGCCCCGGATCACGATCATCATCGCTCGCTCTGGCTGGGCCACCATAACGTGGGCGGCGTCAACTTCTGGGAAGAGCGGGGCGGCACTCAGCAGATCCGTCAGGAACGCTGGGTTCACTATCAAGACGGGCAAGACGAAGGAGGCATGGTTGTCGAACTTGGCTGGTTCGATGCCCACAACGTCCGTCTGCTCAAACAGCAGCTCATCGCGGTATTGCGGCCCCTCGAACAGAATGAGACCTGGTTCGAATTGCAGCTCACGTTCACACCGGTGATGGACGGGCTCGAACTGGCCAAGACGAACTTCGGCTTCATGGGGCTGCGCGTGGCCAAGGACCTGAGCATCCACTACGGCGGCGGGCAGCTCAGCAACAGCGAGGGGTCTACCGGTGAGCCCGATCTCTTTGCCAAGCCGGCGCGCTGGGTTGACTATTCCGGGCCCATCGCCACCGACGTGATCGAGGGGATCACCTGGTTCGATCATCCCTCGAACCCGGGCCATCCCACCAGCTGGCACGTCCGCGCTGACGGCTGGATGTCGGCGGCCTTCAACCTGCGCGAAGCACTCCGGCTGAAGGTCAAGGAGCCGCTGGTGTTGCGTTATGGCTTCCACGTGCACCGCGGCGGCCACGATGCCAAAGTTGCCGGCACGCGGGCCAAGGGCTTCGCGGCCACCACGGCCTGGGCCGTGGTGGCCGCCCAGCGCCCCTGGCGCGTTCACCTGCAACGGTCGTGACCAGGACAGTCAAGCGCGGGCGAAAGCGCGGCGGCCCTTGCGGATGACTTCCGGCGCGATGGAGCCCGCCAAGAGTCTCATGCCGACCATGTCCGACTTCTCCAGACTCTGATGGAAGGAGTGGGTGCGGACATCGAAGAAGGTCTCTTCGGCCTTGTACTGATGGCCGCCAGGAACCGGGCCGGAAATGGGATGCGCCGTGAAGGGCACATCCTTGCTGTCGACGAAGTGCATGGCGAGCGTAAAGCTCTCGGTGGGCGAATAGCGGTCGAGAGCCTGCGACAGCTCGGCGTGGCGGGCGCGCATCTGATCTCCCTGCCTTTCGATGTCCAGTTCGCGCGCGGATTCGCCGAAGTTCACGCCCAGCGCCACCAGCGCGTATTGCACCCGCCAGGCGACCAGCGGCGCGAAGCGCTCTTCGCAGAGCAGGAGCTGGCGGGCCAGCGCGTCGAAAAGCGGCGCGGCGGGCTGCCCGGGCTGAAAATCGAGGAAGAAGTACAGCCCGTGGAAGAGGCCGCCAGGCGCACGCATCCGTTCGTGGATCATCCGGCAACTGCGCGTCAGCAGCGGGTCGCTATCAGCGGATGCCAGGCAAGCCTTGAGCGCTGACTGCGCCAGCGGTTCGGCTTCGTTGGCCGGGTGGACTGGTTCGGGCCAGCCCTCGTCGAGACTGACGGAGTGGAGCAAGGCGGTGGCCCGGGCGCGGAGTGCCTCGGCGATGTCGTGGTTGCCATCCGCGCTGGCACTGGCGGCCGACTCCCGGAAGTGCCGGGCGAAATAACGCACGGCGTCGCGGGCGCTCAGCAAAACGTTGTTGCGTCCGATCACGTGAAAGCACAACACCTCATCCGTGATCGCCCAGCCTTCCGTGATGCTCCAGAGCGCGACGTACGGCGCGAAGGTCCAGACCGGGTTCTCTCCCATCGAACGGGCCGGGCCAAACTCTCTCTGGAGGTAGCCGCGCAGATTCTCGCGTTGCGGACCCAGCCAGCCGTCACCCAGGCCCAGCAGACGCTTGATGAACTGAAGCATTCGTCACCAGCTTGCTCTGTCTGTGGAAACGGCCGGGCTGGCTCTCACCAGTCCGGCCGTTGATGTTTTGCTAGATGGCGCTGGACTACTTTTCGACGCTGCTGTTGCCCGCGGCAGCTCCGAAGTCGTAGGAGGCCAGCAGGCGGTGCAACGCCACATAAGCGCCTTCGTCGCCGGGAACTGCCGGGGCGAAACGCAGGCCTTCGTCTTCCATGTTCTGGATGAGCTCGGCCACGGTCTTGCCCTTGGCGGTGAACTTGCCGTCGACAAACTCCTTGGCATTGGGATTGCGCAGGGCACCCAGGCCGTCGTGTACGCTGTTCAGGAAGCGCTTGGCCTCGATGTACTGCGAAGGGGGCAAGTCCTTGATGCTGGCGGTCAGCTTGTCGACGATCCGGTTCACCGTATTGTCGAGCTCCTTGAAGGTGCCGACATCGACCTGGCCGTTCTGCACCTGCTTGATGGCCTCGGGCAGCAGGGTGTTGACCAGTTCGCGATCCTTCTTGAAGTTCTCGCCGCCCAGCGAGACGGGCCAGTTGAGCTTGCCGCCGTTGCGCAGCAGCCCGGCATTGGCACTGCCGTTGCCGGGGGGCACCACGTTGATCCGCTTGAGCAGGTCTTCGCTGAGCGGGATGTCGGGCCCTTTCAGTCCCTTGCCCTTGAGCTTCTGCACGTCGATCAGCAGGTCGTTGAGCGACTTGGCGGAGAGGATCTCGTTGACGGGCGGATCGTTCTGAGCCCGGCGCAGCTCGAGCTTCTGGATCCGTTCGAACTCGTCCTGCGGCGTGGGCAGGTTGTTGCGTTCCCACAGCCACTGTTCCAGCACGCGGCGGCGGTTATCGATCTTCTCGCGGATGATCTGTTCTTTCATCATGTAAGTCTGCTGGGTAGCCAGCATGTTCTGCGAGAGAGAGTCGATGACGGCGGCCGAGCCCTGCAGGTTGCCCGAATAGGGGTTGTAGAAGTAGCCATAACCATAGGGCGGGTAGGGCGGAACGGGCGGGAACGGATTCGGCAAGGACGTGTTGCTGTACGGCGAAGACTGGCCGACCGAGAACGAACCATACGGGTTCACGCCGCTGTTGAAGAAGCTGTTGTTGTTGTTTGAATACGGGTTGAACCCGCTCGGCTGAATGTTGAACGGGGTGCGTTGCGTGAGCGCGGGGTTCATCTGGAATTGGGCCGAAGCCTCGGGTACCGAAGCCAGCACGACGGCCCCGGCCAGGGCCGCCACTCCAAATCGATAATGAAGGGATTGCATGGCCATCTCCGAATTGAGAAATTGGCACGCCCGCGGAGGGCAGGAGCCGTAAGCTCTCTCCATTTATCCTAGATGCGTTCGCGGATCCACGCAAGCGAAAGTTACGTTTGCCGGCCTTGCCCGTTTCCGCGCATCGTCAGAACTGGTACAACCGGAGTTAGATGCGCCAACGAGCGTTCGCGCTAGCGAGAGTCCCGCGCAGCGGTGGAAAGCCGAGGCCAAGATGACTGCTTCTCCCGGTCGACGTTTGCGTGAGGCGTGGCAGTGTGGGACCGTTGCCCTGCCGGGAGTATTCAGCCCGCTGGTCGCGAAGCTGGCGGAGCGGATCGGCTTCGCGGGGATTTATCTTTCGGGGGCGGCCCTTTCTGCATCCCTGGGGCTGCCCGATGTCGGGCTGGTCACCCTCAGCGAGTTCGTCGACCACGCCGCCTCGATCACGCGGGCCAGTTCTTTGCCCCTCCTGTCCGATGCCGATACGGGCTTCGGCGAGGCCCTCAACGTGGAACGCACGGTCCAGCTCTTCGAGGCAGCCGGCGTGGCCGGCATCCATCTCGAAGATCAGGAAATGCCCAAGCGCTGCGGCCACCTCTCGGGCAAGTCACTGGTCGCACCCGCGGCGATGGCGGCCAAGCTGCGGGCCGCCTGTGCCGCGAGGCGCGATGGCGATTTTGTGATCGTGGCCCGCACCGATGCCCGCGGCGTCACCGGCTTTGAAGACGCCGTCAGCCGCGCGCAAGCCTATCTCGCCGCAGGGGCCGACGTCATCTTCCCCGAAGCCTTGCAGACTCCTGAAGAGTTCGCCGAGTTCGCGAAGCAGGTGCAGGCGCCGCTGCTGGCCAACATGACCGAGTTCGGCAAGAGCCCGAACCTCGACGTGCCAACGCTGGCCGGACTTGGCTATCGCCTGGTGATCTTTCCGGTGACGGCCCTGCGCGTGGCCATGAAGAGCGTAGAAGCGACCCTGCAAGCGATCCAGACGCAGGGCCATCAACGCAATCAGATCCCGAAGATGCTCACCCGCGCCGAGCTTTACGAACTTTTGGGCTACGCCGGTTACGAGGAGCGCGATCGCCACTACTTCGGTTGATGGGAGCCCACCCCATGTCGGATGGCACCAGCGAAGACGACATCGAATCAACACCGGTGGCTGGGATGCGATCACAGCTGTTCTATGGCGAATAGGAACCGAATCACTGAGGGCCGCGGCCCGTAACGTATTCTTGACCGACTCTACCTCTCTCCTGTCGCGCTCCGTACTCTGTCAATACACGGTCCCCCGCTCGCCACAGACAGGAGAGATTCATGAGCGCAGCGCAAGAAGTCTATTCACCCGGGCTGGAAGGCGTTATCGCCGGCGAGACAGCCATCTCCACCATCGAAGGAGGGCTGCGCTATCGCGGTTACCCCGTCACCGAGCTGGCCGAGCACGCCAGCTTCGACGAGGTCGCCTATCTCCTCCTCCACAATGAGTTGCCCACGCAGAAGCAGCTCGCCGAGTTCCAGGGCCGTCTGGCGGGCTATCGTAACTTGCCCGATGCTCTGCACGCGCTCTTGAAAGCGCTGCCGAAGAATGTGGCCCCGATGGACGCGGTGCGTTCCTCGGTGAGTGTGCTGGCCCATTTCGATCCCGACGTGAACGACAGCAGCCGCGCCGCCAACATCCGCAAGGCCGAACGCCTGCTCGGGCAGATCCCCGTCGCGGTGGCCGAACAGTTCCGCTTCAGTCAGGGACTCGAACGGGTCGATGCCCGCAAGGACCTGGGGCACGCCGCCAACTTCCTCTACATGCTGCGCGGCAAGGAGCCCGACGCCGACGACGTGAAAGCCCTCGATGTCTCGTTGATCCTCTACGCCGAACACGAGTTCAATGCGTCGACCTTCACCTCGCGTGTGGTGGTGTCGACCGAATCGGACTTGCACTCGGGGATCGTGGCGGCGATCGGCGCCCTCAAGGGCAGGCTACACGGCGGGGCCAACGAAAAAGTGATGGACGTGCTGCGCGCGGCGGGCGGCCCGGCCAATGCCGAAAAGTGGCTGCGCGACGCCATGGCCCGCAAGGAACGCGTCATGGGTTTCGGCCACCGTGTCTACAAGGCGGGCGACGTCCGCGCCGGCATCCTCAAGGAGTACGCCAAGAAGCACGCCAAGAAGGCCAACGAGATGGAGTGGGAAGAAGCCGCCGAGATTTTCGAGAAGATTCTGGGTGAGGAAAAGAAGCTGTTCCCGAACCTGGATTGGCCGGCGGGCCGCCTCTATCACGCCATGAAGCTCGAGGTGCCCCTGTACACGCCGATTTTTGTGATGTCGCGCGTGGCGGGCTGGGCCGCCCATGTCATCGAGCAACTCGACCACAATCGCCTGATCCGCCCGCGCGGCCGCTACACCGGCCCGGTCGTTCGCCCGGTCAAACCGATCAAGGACCGCTAAACCCAACGGCGTGACGCGG
>JBFWSD010000264.1:0-7643 GCA_050248575.1 Gemmataceae bacterium | reverse complement strand
TCATTGATTGGCTTCGGCCCTTGCGAGGTGAAATCATGCAAAGTATCAACATCGATCTGTCGCGCCGCGACTGGTTCCGCTGGGCAGGGGCTGCGGCCCTCTCCGCATCGGGCTGGCTGGGCAGGCTGGCCGCTGCCGAGGCGCGGCCGCCCCGCTCGTGTATTCTCTTGTGGATGAACGGCGGCCCTAGCCAGATCGACACTTTTGATTTGAAACCCGGGCACGCCAATGGCGGGCCATTCAAGGAGATCGCCACCAGCGTGCCGGGCATCAAGATCAGCGAACATCTGCCCGGGCTTGCCAAACGCATGGAGCATCTGGCCCTGGTGCGTTCTCTCTCTGGCCGGGAAGGGGAGCACGGGCAGGCCAGCTTCTTCGCCCATACCGGTTACGTGCAGCGCGGACCGATCCAGTATCCAACCCTCGGATCACTGGTGGCCAGGCAACTGGAAGACGGAGCCGCCTCATTGCCCGGCTTCGTGAGCATTGCCCCGTTTCGCGCCTTGAATGCCGCGGCGCACGCGCCTGGTTTTCTGGGCCCGCGCTATGCTTCTCTCTCGGTGGGCGCCGACCAGGCCTTTCGTTCCAACGCCGGGGCCGAGCGACCGCTGGGAGTGGAGAACCTGGCGGCTCCCGATGCAGCAGCTAACCGGTTCGCGTCGCGCTGGCAGTTGCTCGAACGAATGCAGTCGCGCTTCGATGCCGACCATCCCGATGGCCCGGCGCAGGCACAGCGCACTGCCTATCAGCGGGCTGTCCGCATGATGAGGCAAGAAGCGGCCAAGGTCTTCAAGCTCGATGATGAACCGGCCCGCGTTCGCGATGCTTACGGCCGCAACGCGTTCGGACAGGGTTGCCTGCTGGCCCGCCGACTGGTCGAGCACAGAGTGCCCTTCGTCGAGGTCTCGCTGGGCGGGCAAACTGGCATCGACTGGGACACGCATTCCGACAACTTCGCGCGTGTCCGCACACTCAGTAACATACTGGATGCCGCCTGGAGCCAGCTCCTGGATGACTTGAAGGGGCGCGGGCTACTCGAGTCCACGTTGATCGTGTGGATGGGCGAGTTCGGCCGCACGCCCACGATCAACGGCAGCAACGGCCGCGATCACTATCCACTAGTGTCGAGCGCTGCCCTTGCCGGAGGCAGGATCAAGGCCGGGCAAGTCATTGGCAAGACCTCGAAGGACGGGGCCGCGGTCAGCGAACGGCCGGTGTCTCTGCCCGAATTCCTCGCCACGGTCTTCGAGGCACTGGATATTGATCCGCAGGCCCAGAATACGTCGAACACCAGCAGGCCGATTCCACTGGTAGAGACGGGCACGCGGCCCGTCCGGGAACTCCTGCGCCCTCGGGCGTAGCTGCCCGCCGAGAACCTTCTTGCTGATTCCACGTAAGAATCACTGGCAAGCTGCGGATAATTCCTTGCTTCCGATCCGCACACCGTCAAGAATAACCTGTGGCCGCGAAGCGTGGAGTCAGCTGGAGATAGTATCGTCGACAAGCCCAATGCCCAACTTCTGGACACCATAGCAACGGAGTTGAGGAAGCGAAGGGAATCCGGTCAACCGCTCGATCTGGAATCCTATCTGCGGCGCTACCCTCATCTAACGAATGATTTGCGCGCTTTGGCCAGTCAAATAGCCGCAGGCGGGCCTTCAAACCCAGTGCCAGAAGCCACACTCGCCCCCGATGACACCATTCCTCCGAAAGTTGATTCAACAACGGATCAACACGGCGCTTTGCCACCCAGGGAAACCCCCAAACGGGATCGCTTCGCCACTGTACCTCCGAAGGATGAGTGTCCGGATCTTCCGGCAGATCGCTTTGCCACCGTGCCGCCGAAGGATCAGAGCACTTCACCTCAGCCTGCTGATACTGTGCCGCCTGAATTTGCCACGGTCCCGCCACCGTCGTTGAAAGTGGAGGCCAAGAGTGCGGGAACGAAAGTTCGAGGCAATCGAAAAGTAGAGGGCAAGTTGCCCGGCTTTTCCCGTAAGTCGCCAACCAATTCACCAGCGCCTGATCAGTACGCTACCGTACCGCCCGCGTCTTCGCAGATTCCAGAGCGTGATCATCATGAAACGGTTCCGCCTGCATCCACTGTCGGGCCGAAGGCGGAGACCGAGGGGGTGGATGCTGCCCAGCCCGATCATCATGCCACGGTGCCACCGGTTCCAGCCCGGAAAGCAGAGGCCAACGAACCGGCCGATCGCTTCGCCACTGTACCGCCCGAGCCGACGCGCGACGGCGGCAACGATGAGACGGGCGGCGATCATTACGCCACCAGCAACGATGTCGGCGCCTTCGATGCCTTTGCCACCAGTGGCGATAGCATCCAGGCCGAAATCCCCTCTGACTGGCCCAAGGTGCCGGGCTACGAGATCGTGGGGGAACTGGGCCGCGGCGGCATGGGTGTTGTGTACAAGGCGCGGCAAGAAGGGCTGCGCCGCACGGTCGCCCTCAAGATGATCCTCTCCGGGGGACATGCGAGCGAATCCGAACTGTCGCGCTTCCGCCTCGAAGCGGAGGCCGTCGCTCGGCTCCAGCATCCCAACATCGTCCAGATCTACGAGGTCAGCGAGCACGACGGGCTGCCCTACTTCTCGCTCGAATACCTTGATGGCGGCAGCTTGTCGCACCAGATGCGCGGCATGCTGCAGTCGCCGCGGCAAGCGGCCGAACTGCTGGTCAAGCTTGCCGATGCCGTGCATGCGGCGCACGAGTGCGGCATCGTCCACCGCGATCTGAAGCCGGCCAACATCCTCCTCACCAAGTCCGGCGAACCCAAGATCACCGACTTCGGACTGGCCAAGAACCTCGAAGAGGACATGAGCCAGACGCGCAGCGGGCAGATCATGGGCACGCCCAGCTACATGGCGCCGGAACAGGCACGCGGCGACATCGAGCAGATCGGCCCGGCTACCGACGTTTACGCGCTGGGCGCGATCATGTACGAGATGCTGACTGGACGGACGCCCTTCGTCGGTGCGACGCTGGTCGAGTTGCTCGACCAGGTTCGCAACGAGGACCCGCCACGCTTGCGCAAGCTCCAGCGCAAGCTCCCCTACGACCTCGAGACGATCTGCCTGAAGTGTTTGCGGAAGCCGACCGAGAAACGCTATACATCGGCCCGCGATCTGGCCGACGATCTGCGCCGTTTCCTGAATAGCGAGCCAGTTCGTGCCCGCCGCACGCCCCTCTGGGAACGTGGGGTCAAGTATGTGCGTCGCAGACCTTCGGTGGCCGGGCTCTGGTTGGCCCTTTTTCTCTTCGCCGTTGCAGGCGCGAGCTGGGGCGCCGCCACGGTCTATCGCCAGGTTCGCGAGAACAAGCTCAAGGTCAATGGTCTCGAACTCTTGAATGAGCTTACGACCGAAGTCAAGAACCAGAAGGGTCTGTCGTGGGAGAAGGCCGACTGGGACAAAGCTGACTCGCTAATCGACAGATTGCGCACCATGGTGGAAACCGAGCCCGCGCTGGCGGAGCTGGACCAGCCCAGTGCGGATCTCCAGCAAGAAGTCACGATTGCAAAAGACAAGAAAAGAAATCACCAGGAACGACAGGACGAAGCGCAGCAACGATTTGGTAAGTTTCTGGGCTACAGCAATGATGCCAGGCTCAACCAGATGAACAGCTTCGGGTTGAAGCAGCAGGCCAACTTGCGCGTGGTGCGCAAAGCCGTGCCCCTCGGCCTGGCGCTCTACGGCGTGACCCTCGACTCCGATACTCCCCCCAATGTCTCCAGCCCTTACCTGACCGACAAGCAGCGGGCCAGCATCCTGCCGGGCTGCTACGAGTTGCTGCTCGCCTGGGCCCACGCCACTGCGTATCCTTTGGCCGGCACAGACGAAGAGCCGCTCACGCAGGCCGACAAGGCGTTGCTCATCCTCGACCGCGCCGCCAAACTCGGTCTGGATACCAAGGCTTACCACTTACGCCGCGGCAGCTATTTGCGCGTGCTTGGCAAGGAGAAGGAGGCGCGGGCCGAGCTCGATATTGCCAACAAGATGCTGCCCAGCACCGCCAGCGACAACTACCTGGTCGGCCTCGAACTCTATCAGGCTACACCGCTCTTGAGAGAGCCGACTCGTAGCCAGGTAGCGCGACAAGCCATTGAACATTTGCAGAAAGCCGTCGAGCTGCAGAACGACCACTACTGGTCGAACTACACGCTGGCACGGATCTTTTTGGAGGGGGGCCGCTGGGACGCCGCGGTGGCACGGTTGAGCGCCTGCATTCAGCAACAGCCCGGTTTCGGGTGGGCCTATCCTTTGCGGGCACACGCACACAGCATGCTCGGTGAGTACGAGCTCGCGGAAGCCGACTTCAACTATGCCGACAAGAAAGTGGACGACGATGAAATCCGCTACAGCGCCTACGTGAACTGGGGGCTGATGCACCATCGCCACGCGCAGCTCCTGGAACGCAACAAGCACGATGCCAGGGCAGCCGAGGAACTGGCCCGCGCCGTCAACCGTTATCAGCAGGCGATCAAGCTGGTGCCCGATCAGTTCCAGGCCTACGCGAACCTGTCACAGGTCTATCAGCAAGAAGGGAAGCTGGACGAGGCGCTGGCCATGCTGGACAAGGCGGTGGCAGCGCAGCGTGCGGCGTCCCTCTATCGAACGCGCGCGCGGTTGCAGCTGCGCCGCCGCGACTACCTGGCCGCCCTTGCTGACCTCGAGCAGGCCGTGGCACTGGGCGGGCAGGGGGCATCGGTTGCCCGCGCCGATGATCATCTCGAGTGTGGCCGCATCCTCTACCGTTTGCGCCGCTTCGACGAAGCTCTCAAGGCATTCGATCAAGCCAAGGACTGCCATCCGGGTGATTTTCCGCGCTGCCATCGTCTTCGTGCCGAGGCGCTCTTCGAGCTAGGCAAGTATCGCGAATCGCTCAGCGCCCTCAATCGTTATCTCGACGACGGCGGCGCCCCGGTAGGAAATGTGTTCCTGGCCCGCGGCCTCGTGCATGCCAAGATGGGCAATTACCGCGCTGCCATCGAAGACTACACGGTGGCCCTGCGTGCCGACATCCTGGGAGATGAGGATGACAAGGATGACCCCGATGCGCAGCGCCGCAAGCGCATCAGCGCATTGACGTATCGTGGTTGGGCGCATCTCATCTGTGAGGCGCCGTTTCTGGCTGACAAGGACTTTACCGAAGCATTGCGCTTCGAAGCCAAGAATAGCGATGCCCTGTGCGGCCGCGGCAATGCCAGAGTGTTGCTCGGCGATTACCGGGCCGCCGTGACGGACGCGGAAGAGGCCGTCAAGGCCGGGCCCGCGTCGCCGCGGCTGTATTACAATGCCGCTCGCGTATTTGCCCGGTCCATCGAGAAGATCGATGCTGCCCGTGACTTTTCACCCACGCAACTGCAGCTGCGTAAGCTCTATCTGCACCGGTCGCTCGAATTGACCCGTCAGGCGCTCGATCAGGTCCCTTCGACCCAGCGGGCTGCCTTCTGGCGCGATGTCATCGCACCCGATCCCGCCATGCTGTCACTCCGTAGCAACAGCGAATTCCTCCGCCTCGGTCAGAGTCTGTCCGTTTCCAACGGCAAATGAGTATTTTGTGGTCGCTGCCCCGGGAATCCTCGCATATCGATTTTGCCCATCGGCATCCGTCAATGTTACGGAGGAAAATGAGGAACCTGAATATACCCTGGGCCAGAATTGTCCGATCCGCGACGAAGGTGAAGAATCGGCGAAATCAGGAGTGGCCGTCGGCACTCAGCCCTTCGGTTTTCTTTTGTTCCTGCAGCCGTTCGCGTTCCATGGCCCAGCGAACGAGCTCCTTCTGGTTGCGGACGCCGAGTTTGCGCATGAGGTTGGCGCGATGGGTCTCGACAGTGCGCGGGCTGATGAATAGCCGTTCGGAAACTTCATTGCCGTTGAGTCCTTCGACCGTGAGTTGCAGCACTTCTCGCTCGCGCGGAGTGAGGCTGTCATAGGGGTCGGAACTGCCCCGCCGCCCGCGCTCGGCATAGCTGCGGACCTCAGCCTCGTTGATGGGCGGGCTGAAATAATTTTGCCCCGCTGCCACCAGGCGGATCGCCTGGGCGAGTTGTTCGGCGCTCGATTCCTTGACCACGTAGGCCATGGCGCCGGCCTGGAGCGCCTCGTAAACGTAAGCGTCGTCGGAGTGCATGGATAGCATCACGATCCGAGTCGCCGGAGCGCGGCGACGTATTTGCCGGGCCACTTCCAGCCCATTGAGTCGTGGCATCATGACGTCGAGTACGAGCACATCGGGGCGCAGTTGTTCGACCTGGCGAACGGTGTCGACACCGTCGATACCCTCGCCGACGAGTTCAAAATCCGTCTCGCCGGAGAGGAGTGCGCGCAGCCCCTGACGAACTATCTGGTGGTCGTCGGCAAGAAAAATGCGCAAACCCATGCTCACTCGTCTTCGTGATCGGGATCGGCCAGGGGCAAGCGGGCAGAAATCCGCGTACCACAGCCAGGTGCGGACTCGATGCGCAGGCTGCCCCCCAACAAGGTGGCACGCTCGTACATGCCGGAAAGCCCGCTCGAACTGCCCCCGACCAGCACGCTCTCGGGCACGAAGCCCTTGCCCTGATCGGCAATGACCGCTTCCAGCCAGTCCGGGGTGGCGCAGATCTCGACGGTTAATTCCTTGACGCACGCATGCCGCGCTGCATTCGTCAACGCTTCTTGGACAATTCGATAGATGGCTGTCTCTTGTTCGCTCGGAAAGCGCGTTTCAGCACCGTGCCAGTCGAGGTGTACCTGGATACTGGTCTGCGTGGCATAGCGCCGACACAGAAAACGCAGGGCCGGGAGCAGCCCAAGATCGTCATCGAGCATGGACGGTCGCAAATCGAGTGACAGGTCGCGGACGCGGCCGGCTAGTTCCTGTACGAGGCGCTGAGCCTCGACCAAGCGCGTTTGCTGCGACTCTCCCTGGGTACGGCGGCACATCTCGAGAATCAGCTGCAGGCCCGTAAGATTCTGGCCGATCTCGTCGTGGAGTTCGCGGGCCAGGTGACGCCGTTCTTGCTCCTGGACTTCGAGCAGGCGGTGCGACAGGAGTTGCAAGCGACGGCGCGATTCGGCCAGCCCTTCTTCGGCCAGCTTGCGTTCGGTGATGTCTTGCACGGCGCCGAGCAGGCGCACGACGCGGTTTTGCTTGTTGTCCCACAGTGGCCGGGTCGAGAAACGGATCCAACGCATTTCGCCTTGCTTGGTGAGGATACGCACTTCGTTGACGCCATTCTCACCCGTCAGAAGCGTCTCGGTGAATCCGCCTAGCTTGGGAACGTCGTCGGGGTGGATGAGGGCCAGCCAGCCGCCCCGGGCCATGATCTCCTCGTACGAGTACCCGGTAACGCGCGTGAAGCCTTCCGTCACCGACGTCATGCGGATGTCTTCCGGGGAGTTGACGTCGCAGGTGTAAGCGTAATCGTGAGTCAGCTCAACGATCAGGCGCTGGGACTCCTCACTGTCCCGCAGCTTGTTCTCGGCTTCGATGCGCGAGGTGATGTCAAAGAAGGATACGGCACCCAAGCGGATGCGACCATCGGCATCCGTGAGCGGCACCACGTTGCCGTAGAGCCAGATGAAGCGGCCGTCCGGGCGCAGGCCGCCAAAAATCTCGGGGGGCTGTGGCAATCCGGTGGA
>JBFWSD010000263.1:0-7653 GCA_050248575.1 Gemmataceae bacterium | reverse complement strand
CGCCTCGCATGGACGGCATTGGCCAATTGCCGACAATTCCGCGTCAAGCGATAAGGAGCGTGTTTCCATGACCAAACGCAGGCGGCTTGCGCAATGGAGGCCTATTTCTGATCGCTCTTAGCCATTGCAGGATCTCAATTTGCGGCAAATCACCTTCCCCGAAAAGCAAAAAGTGCGCAAACAAACGCCTCAAGTCACGGTGGCCACACGACTTTCGCCTCTGGTTGCGACACCGAGCGACATTGGTTGACCGATCATTCGACACCTCCCGTTCGCTGCGCAGCGGGCTAATTTCCCATAATGATGCGCCGGGCCGTGGAAAAGTACGTGTCAGGCTTGTCTGTCCGTGAACGGGCACCTTGCACACTTCTCTTGCACATGAAGCCTGTTGTGCCAATCGCCTCAGGTCATTGCCGCTTGGCGATTTAAGGCGAAAATCGCCGAATCGCAAGTGTGCAAGCCCCCAGGCCGTGCCTCGGCCGCTCTTGCCGTAACTGCTTATTCCCATATGACTTCTGTTTCCGACACGGATCCGGCAACGCCCCGCAACGGCACTCACCTCCAGCATGTTTTCGCCTCAATGACGAGATCTTGCAGGTGCCTTGGGCGGCCCGAAGCATCCCCGCCTGCGCAATGTTGGCCTATTTCTCCCTGCTCTTAGCATTGCAGGATTTTGCTTTGAAACAGAGCGACACCACCGCCCGTCGCTGCGCAGCGGGCCAATTTCCCATAATGATGCGCCGGGCCGGGGAAAAGTACGTGTCAGGATTGTCTGTCCGTCGGACCACGAAACGACGCGAATGTCATTCGCGGGCAACGGAGTCTGCCGAGCTGTTTTCATTCGTGTCGATTCGTGAAGATTCGTGGTTCACGAATCGGCCCGGTCTTCGTGAGCTTCGACGTTCATGAAGACCAATCAACCACGAATCGACACGAATCGACACGAATGTCATCTGTGAGTCTTTGCGGGCAACGGCGTCTGCCGAGCAGTTTTCATTCGTGTCGTCGGCACCACTGCTGCCGCTTGCAGCCAGCCTGAAGGGCTCGAAACAAACCAGCCCAGGGCAGAGCCGAAAGGCACTTCTCCCAAGAAGTGCCTTTCGGCGCCGCCCTGGGTGAGGGCCACCCATGAACAAAGCCCTGAAAGGGCGCAACAAGAACGGCTCTCTGACTCGCCACTGCGCAGTTGATCAGAAAACCAGATTTGTTGCGCCCTTTCAGGGCTTTGTCTATACTCAACGCCCTGTCCCAGGGCGACGCCGAAGGACACTTCCTGCTGGAAGTGTCCTTCGGCTCTGCCCTGGGCTGGTTTGTTTCACCCCGTTGGGGTGACATTTCTGAGTCCTTCGCGGGCAACGGCGTCTGCGAAACGCTGTCGGACCGTCGGGACATAATTGCCCAGCGGTCTGGAACAACCTCGCGAGCTATTTTCATTCGTGAAGATTCGTGGTTCACGAATCGGCCCGGTCTTCGCGAGCTTCGACGATCACAGACAAAGAAAGAGCTGCGTCCCTTTTTTCTACGACGGTCTTCGCGAGCTTCGACGATCGCAGACAAAGAAAGAGCTGCGTCCCCTTTTTTCTAGATGCTCGCATTGTCGGCCAGACGCGGCTATGATGCCGGAAACCTACCCGAAGGAGAGTCCCACCATGGTGCGTCGACATTGCCTCTTGCTGCTGGCTCTTTCGCTCTCGGTTTCGCTGGCCCTGGCGCAGGACAAGGGGCCAACCCTCCTGCCCGTCGACAGCATCAAGGTCGAGACGCGCAAGCCCGTCACCTTCACCTTGAAGACCAAGGAGGGCGCAGCGGCCCGCTTCGCCCTCGACAAGGTCACGAAAGACGAGACCGCCATCCCGAAACTCAACGGGCTCGCGCTCGACGAGAAGACGGGCGCGGTGGCCTGGACGCCGACCGCCAGCCAGGCGGGCAGCTACGCCCTCACCTTCAGCGCCCGCAATGACAAGGAAGACAAGACCGAACAGACAGTCAACATCACGGTGACGCCCGGCCCGATCGCCGAGGACCGCGGGCCGGTCGGCACGCTGCTCAAGAAGTGGTACGCCGAGGGCACCGCCGCGGGCAACACGGGCGACTTCTACGACAATCGCGACGGCGATCATTCGCCCTTGAGCCTGAAGCCGTATCCGCAGCTCGACCAGGTTATCTATACCGAGGCAGACAAGCAGCAACGGCTGCACTGGGCCGGGCAGCGGCGGCTCTTGCCAATGGTAGTCTTCGGCAACTCGTCGACCTCGGCGAGCGTCACCACGGGGGGCAGCAACGTTCGCATGTACTACACCAGCCCGCGCGGCATGGAATTCTTGCACGCCGAATATCGGGGCAACAACCTCTACATTTACCCCGAGCACCGCGATCACGATCCCGGGCACAACGGCCCGGGCGAGGGCTACGGCGACCTCTATCCGCTCAACAGCCCGTACCTGATCACCAGCCAGGGCTCGTCGGGCTCGGATCAGCCCTTCATGCGGGTCATGCCGCACGTGCTGGCCGCGTTCCGGCCCGACGTGAAGAAGAAGCTCATCGAGAACGGGCTGCTCATGCCCACCATCCAGATGCTGCTGCGCTCCAGCAGCAAGCACCTCACAAAGCCCGAGGAATACCTCACGGGCAAGGCGCATCCCACGGTGTTCGAGGGCAAATGGGTCGACCCGCAAAAACTGGTGCAGGCCGCCCACGACATCCAGGCCGACAGCGTGCCGCCCCTCGTCCAGCTCAAGGTGGTCGAGGAAGAGCAGCCGACCGCGGGCAAGGATTTCTTCGATCTGGCCCGCGATGAAAAACTGTGCGACACGCCCTCGGTGATTGCCCGCATCGTGCGCGGCAAGGAACGCGACCGCCGCCTGGTCATCAGCGCCGCGGGCAGCCTCGACGTCAACAAGAAGCCGCTCACGTATCACTGGGTCGTCCTGCGCGGCGATCCACAGCAGATCAAGATCACGCCCAAGAACAAGGACGGCTCGGTGGCCGAGATCGTCGTCCCCTACCAGGAACGCTACGAGATCAAGGAGCCCGTGCCGATCGGCACCAACCGGGTCGACATCGGCGTCTTCGCGCACAACGGCACGCACTATTCGCCGCCCGCCTTCGTGTGCCTGCATTCGCTGGACAACGAGGCCCGAACCTACGACGAGCAGGGCCGCCCGCTCGAGATCGGCTACGACGCGGGCACATGCAACGTCAACATCCGCGACTGGCTGAAGCTCTTCGACGCGCTCGACGCAGCGGGGGGCAAGCTGCCCGTCGATCTCTTGCAAGGTTCGTTCACCAAGGAAGAGCTGGCCGCCCTGCGGACCGCGGGCAAGGACTATCGCGACCTGTGGACCAAGGTGGAAGCGGCCCGCAAGGAGACCATGCGGCTGGCCGAGGCCCGCAAGAAGGCCGGGGCCGCGCTCGCCGAGCAAGAAGCTCTTCTCAAGACCGTCATCAAGGGACTCATGATGAAGGATCTCAAGCAAGAAGATGCGAAGGCCGTTCTGGATAAAGCAACCGCCGAGCGCGACAAGGCCGCGGAAGCGGTGAAGGCAGCCGACAAGGAGCTCAACACGGCCAGGCAGGCGGAGCAGGCGGCCCTGCGCAATGCGAACGCTCTACTCGACGGCAAGCGCGACGGGCTGAAATCCTCGCCGCGCAGCACGGTGGAGGCCGCCTTCCAGAAGTGGGTCGACGATCCGCAGTTCTTTCTCAATCGCCGCAAGGATCTGGAGACGCTGGTCGGCGCTGACAAAGCGAAGCTGGCCCGGCTGGAGGCGGCCCGCAAGCGGCTGGTCGCGTTCGACATCTACCAGGAAAAGGGGGACGGCTTCGCGCTGAACAGCGTCCGCCCGGGCAATGGCGCGGCGGCCGCGCGCCTCACCGCCTACGAGCGCAGCCGACTCGGTCGTTTCCACGGCGAGATCTTGCAGGCGCTCCTTTATCCCGAAGTGCTGGGCGGGGGCTACACGCCCAACTTCATCGACTTCCGCCTGACTTTCGTGAAGCCGTGGCGGGACGTGTATCGCTACGACGCCAAGGGCCGCCCGCTCGGCTGGACCCGCTACAGCGAGACGGGCAAGCAAGACTTCAGCCCGGACGGCCTGCTCGCCCTGGAAAGAGATGACGCGGGCCGCGTCAAGAAGGCCCGCACCGTCCAGTATTCGGGCGACTTCAAGACCAGGCAGTTCCGCCAGCAGCCCGGCAAGGAGATCCTCGAGTACGAGTACAGCGGGCCGGACGACTTCAAGGGCACGGTGAAGTCGCGCAGCCCGGCGGAGTAGTCCAGCTACAGCAACGGCGCACCTTCGCCGCGAGACTGGTTAGTGATGTGACAGAGGCGATCCTCGGAATCGTCGTCACGCCACGGCGGATCTCATTTCTGCCACGCCACTTGCGGCAAATCCCTGAAATTCTGAAAACGATCTGCCGCCTGCGAGCAGTCTCTGGGCAGAAGGCCAACGACGACGGCCCGACTCGCCGAGGTCGTCAAACCCATTTGCTCGCTTCGGGGATCTGTCCCATGGCAACGACCCTCTTACCCAGAGCCACAGGCCCGGTGGCGTACGTCTTCGCCAGGCCGCTGGTGTCGCGGCGGATTCTCGGGCGGCCCATGCAGCGCACGGCCGACGCCGGGCTGCCCGTGCCCGGCGTCTCACGCGACCTGCGCGTGAAGATCGCCTCCAGCGCCGTCGAATGGGAGCAGGCACTGCGACTGGTCACCGACAACTACCAGGCGAGGGGCTATGAAACGGGCAATCAGGGTGAGCTTCGCTTCACCGCACAGCATGCCCTGCCCGACGCCAGGTTGCTGGTGGCCAAGGAAGGCGAACGCGTGGTGGCCACCATGTCCCTGTTCATGGACAACGTGTTGCTCGGGCTGCCCATGGAGTCCATTTACGGGCAAGAGATCAAGTCGTTGCGTGCCCAGGGCAAGCGCATTTGCGAAGTTGGCTCGCTGGCTGAAACCAGCCTGGGGCTGCAAGACTTTGTCCACGTGTTCATCGCGTTGATTCGCCTCGCCTGGCAGCATCATTTGCACCTGGGCGGAGATTCGGCGGTCATCGCGGTCAATCCGCGGCATCGTGCGTTCTACACCAAGGTGCTGGGCTTCACGCCGCTGGGAGGGTGCCGGCCCCTGCCCACCGTGAAGAACCATCCGGCCGAGGCCTACTACCTCGATCCGCAGATGATGCAGGTGAAGTCGCCGGCAATGTACGAGCGCGTCTTCAACGACCTGTTGCCCGCGGCGGCGCTGGCAAGCAGGCCGCTGTCGGCGCAGCGCGTCCGCCACTTTGCCGCCCGTTCCACGCAGACGGATCGTCGCCTCGTCGAGGAATTGCTGCGCTACGTCGCGGACTGCGGCAGTCCGCGCCGCTGGTAACCTGGCCGGGAGGTTGCTGCCATGCGTACCGATGCGAATCGCCAGTTGCACGGTCGGGACCGCTACCGTCAGCGTGTGAGCTGGCTGCCGCGCGCCTGGCTCGACGAGTTGCTGCGCGAGATCAATCCCGTCTTTCGCGACGTGCGGCCCCGCCGCACCGTGGTGCTCCGCCGTGCACCGGCGCGGACACCCTGACACTCGCGTCGCGTCGGCGCGCGGGTCCCGGCTCGCCCGCAACGGCCAATTTCTTCCTTTCCTGCTCCGCCTGTGACGCTGGCGGGCCGCGCCGGCCGCCGGGAATCCCGGAAAATCCACTCGCGTACCGCCTTCACTTGGATCTAGAATTGAATCTCCAGCCCGGCTGACTCACCCGGGGACCGCACCACGGATCGGCGCTCAGCGAACGGCTCCGGTACGCAGGAGTGATTTGTGAATCCGTTTGAACCGTTGTTCTCGACCGAATCCCGCGCGGCCGGGGAGGCCGGCCTCCCTCCTGCAGAGCGAGAGCGGCTGGAGCAGTATGCCCGCGATCAGTTCGAACAGATCCGCGAGGCGCGTGAAGCGTTGGCGGCCGAGAAGACCGCCGCGGAGCAAGCCCTCGACAAGCGCCGCCGCGAGCTGGAAACCCAATCGGCTCAGCTGGTGGCCCGTCTGCAGGAACTGAACGAACGGGAACGCAAGATCGCCGACCAGCTCGAGGACGCCTTGCCCGAGCGGCATCGGGCACAGCGTACCAGCCTGGCGCTCAATGACGTGGTGGCCCAGGAGACCGCCTACGAGCAAGAGATGGAAGAGCTGCGCAAGCAAGTCCGCGAGCAGCAGCTCAGCCTCGAGCTGTTGAGCGCCGAGCGCGACGCAGCCTGGTCTCAGCTCCAGCAGTATCGCGGGCTCACCCAGCACATCGAGGAGCTCAAACGCGAGCGCGACGATGCCCGGCAGAAGCTCGAAGCCCTGCGTCGCGACGGGGGCAGTCAGCCCGCGGGCGGCGCTGATGTGGAAGTGCGCCGCCAGCTCGAAGAAGAGCTCAACGAGCTGCGCGGCAAGCTCGACCAGCAACGCGCCCAGCTCGAGTCGCTGTCCGCCGAGCGCGATCAGGCCGCGGCGCAGCATGCCGGGCTGCCCGAACGCGTGCAACAGCTCGAACAGGCGCTCACCGACCGCGACGCTGCCCTCGAGCGGGCCAGGACCGAACGAGAAGAAGCCCTGGCCCACGTACGGGCCCTCACCCTCGAGCTCGATCAGGAGCAGTCGGTCGACCTGGGCAGCTCCGAGATCGCCGACAACATGGAAGCCCTCGAGGAAGAGCTGCACAATCTCCGCCAGCAGCTCTTGCAGCAGCGCAAGCAGATCGATGACTTGCAGGCGGGCGGGGCCACGCTCACGGCCCCCGACGGCGCCAGCGCCGCGGAAGCCGAGGAGCTCCGGCGTCGTTTCGAGGAGGTCACGGGCGACCTGCGCCAGCAAATCGTGCAGCTCGCGGGTGAGCGCGATGCGGCCCTTGCCCAGCTCCAGGAGAATCCCGAGCAGGCCGAGGCGGGCGCCCTCCGCGAACACATCTTCCGCCAGAAGCAGATCATCGACGAACTTCACAAGGAACATGAACGCGCCATCGATGCGCTCGGCGACCGGCACCGCCAGCAGATCGAGGCCCTGGCGGGCGAACGCGACCAGGCCCTCGAGCAAGCAGCGGGCCAGGGCGCGGGCGAGGAAGTTGCTGCCCTCCGCGACCAGGTCGCCCAGCTCACCGAAGAACGCGACCGAGCTGTGGAGCAGACCCAGCAAGCGAGCGAGGACTCTGCACAGGTCGCCTCGGAAGTTGCCGCGCTTCGCACCCAGCTGGCCCAGCTCACGGCAGAACGCGACCAGGCCCTGGCCCAGACGCAGCAGGCCGGCGGCGACGCCGAGCAGCTCGAACAGCTTCGCCAGCAACTCCAGCAAGCCGTGGTCGACCGGGACAAGATGGCCAAGGAGCGCAAGATCGCGGTGGCCGAGGCCAAGGAGCTGGGCGAACAGGTCGCGCAGCTATCGAGCGAGCGCGATCAGGCTCTGGCCAAGGTGCAGTCGGCGTCTACCGACACCGTCGAGCTCGAGATCCTGCGCGAGCAGGTGGCGCACCTGACCGCCGAACGGGATCAGGCGTTGCAGCAGCCCGCGCAGGAGTCGCCCGAGCTGGGCAAGCTGAAGCAGCAGGTGGCCCAGCTCAAGAAGGCCAACGAAGAGCTGAAATCGGCCAACGTGAACGCGCTGGCCAGTCTCAACGAACAGCATCGCAAGAAGCT
>JBFWSD010000262.1:0-7691 GCA_050248575.1 Gemmataceae bacterium | reverse complement strand
CGATTCGGTTCGCCCGTCTCCTGCAAGTCAACCTTGAGCTTGTCGGGAAGCGCGCTTTCCAGGGCCAGTTTCAGCCCGGGCACGTCGGATTCCAGGATCTCGGTGCGGCTGGCCCCTTGCCGCGCCGGGAAATCGCCCAGGTTGATCCGCTGCCGCTCATTCGCGACCAGACGAATGTCGCCCAGCACCGAACCATAAATGTCGAGGTTGATCGGCTCGATCAGTTCTTCGCTGTTGAGCAGCAGCCGATGATGGAACGGGCCGATATCGAGTTGCTGCCCGTCGGGAACCCTTTCCTTCACCGCCACCGTTATCAGGTAGCCGCAACGGACCGGTATCTTGAGGTCTCCGGGCGTGCCAACGACCTCGCCGTTTTCCAGCATGAACTGCGACCGCGCCTGGAACTCCTCGCACTGTTTCGCGCTGAGGGGTTCGACCCTGGCCGAGTAATACGGCTTGTCGACCACCTGTTTCACGTCCAGGTCGAACTGGTTGTGCGTCGCGGAAAAACAGACGACGCGCTGGGTCTTCATGCCATTGGCTTCGAGCACGCCGACGTCGATCTCGGGCTTCGACAGCAGCACCGGGCTGACGACCCTGAGGGGCGCTTCCAGCGTGACCGGCATGCCCGGCTCGTCGCCGACCTTGTTGGCGATGGCGATCTTGAGCGCGATCGGGCCACTCACGCGCGGCGACCAGGTCATCCGCACCATGCCGCTGTGGCCGGGGGCCACGCTGACCGTCTCCTTGCCTTCTTCGATCTTCTTCCAGCGTTTTTCGTCGTCGACCACGCGCGTGCTGTCCTTGACCGCTGCGAGGTGGGTGAAAGCCTGGGGCAGCCCGGCCACACCGCTCAGCCAGGCCGTGGCGGCGCGGGCAGGATTGCCGAGTTGTTTCACTTCCTCGGGAGTCAACACCAGGACCTCCACGCTTTGACACTTGCAACTGGCCCGCAACAAGGCAACGTCGACGGTTTCCTTGTTAGGATTGGCGAACCAGAAATCATGCCAGTCGACCTTGGGATACATCTCAGCGATGGTCTCTTCGGCCAGGACCGGCTGCTTGAAAGCCAGCCAGGATTGTCGTTCCGGCGGCTTGTCGGTCTTTGCCTTCTGGGAGCCGCCCGCGATCCACTGGCTCATGAAGACGATGCCACCCAGACCAACGACGGCGATGGTGAGGGCCAGCATGTTTTTCCACGACCATAACGTCCACGGCGAGTCCGCCCTGGAAGCGGAAGTTTGCGTGTTCATGGGGATGTCCGGTCAAAGAAGAAAAATCCCGGGTGTCACGTGGCCATGTATTGTAATACGCCGGCAGGGGTGGTCAAGGTCGACGCGGCCGCGCGAAGCCGGGCAGATTGGGGCGACCCGGCGACGGATGTCGAAACTCGAGTTAGAGTTCCGTCGAGATGAATTTTCGATGAGCTCGCCGCCGCCGCTAGTCCGACCGTCGTTGGCCCTTCGCGGGGGCATGGGTCGGGCTACTCGCCACGCGTGCGGAGCTTGTCGCGCAGGCGCGCCGCCTTCTCGTAGTCCTCTTCGGCAACGGCCAGGTCGAGCTGTTCTTGCAAGGTCACGTCGATGCCGTGCTTCTCACGCAACGATTTTTCCAGCTTGCGTAGCTGCTGGACCATGCCGTTCTCTTCGAGTTGCTCCTCGGCCTCGTTCTCGGTGAAGAAATCCTCGATACGTTTGAGGCCAACGGCGATCTCGTCGATGGCGGATTCGGGCTTCTCTTCTTCCAGGGCCCGCGCCGCCGACGCCTGGGTGCGCTGGTAGAGCACGAAGCCGCGGTATTGCTCGTGGTCCCGGGTGAATTCTTCGTCGGGGGAATGATCGCGGACGAAATCCATGAAGGCCAGCGTGTGGTCGGCGTCCTTGATGGCCCGGTCATAGTTGCGCAGGGCCAGCCAGCACAGGCGGCGGTAATAGTACTGCATGAACTCGCGATCCGCTTCCTGGCACTGCTCGTCGCTGAGCACGAAGGACTGGTTGTCCGTTTCGACCATGCGTTTCTGACGTTGCAGGTAGTGCATGTACGTGGGGCAGCCGTGCGGCCGGGTCCCGTCGGGCCGATCGGTCGTCTCGATTTGCAGGATGCCGAGGTCGACCCGCATCTGGATCACCTGCCGCCCGTCCTGCGCCTGCACCAGCCGCGCCTGCACCATGCCGAGCTTGTATTCCCAGCCTTCAAGGGCAGCGTCGATGTCGTGATTCATCCCAGTCCTTTCCTCAAGGGCGACACTCGCCACACACTTTCATTCTTCGTCACGAATGGCTGCCGGACAAGTTTCTCGACGATTATCTTGTAAGCTATTCCGTGGTGCGCGAGCTTGTAGGCGGCAGCGCGATTTCTCGTTGCGGAACCAACCGTGGACCAAACTCTCGAAGCCTTTCTGCTCTCCTGGTCGTTCGACCCTTGGGTGGTGGTGCCGACCCTGCTCGGCGCGGCCTGCTATGGCCGGGGCTGGCTTGCCCTGCGCCGCCGCGGCCTGCGCCGTTTCGGCGCCCTGCAACTCACCTGCTTCTTGCTCGGACTGGCCAGCCTGTTCGTGGCGCTGGCCTCGCCGCTCGATCCTTTTTCCTTCCTGCTCTTGCAGGTGCACATGATCCAGCACCTGCTGCTGATGATGGTGGCGCCGCCGCTGTTGTGGCTGGGTGCGCCCTTGTTGCCGATGCTGCGCGGGCTGCCCGTGGCCATCCGGCGACACTGGGTGAGCCCGTTTTTGCGCCTGCCCGTGCTGCGTCGGGCGTTCGCGTGGCTGACGCGGCCCGTGGTCGCGTGGATTCTCTTCATTGCAGCCACCTGGCTCTGGCACGTGCCGGCCCTCTATGAGCGGGCTCTCGTTTCCGATGGCTGGCATTACCTGCAACACGCTTGTTTTCTCGTCACGGGTCTCTTGTTCTGGTATCCAGTGGTGCAGCCCTACCCGGCGCGGCCCGCCTTCGAAGGCTGGATTCTGATTCCCTATCTCATCCTGGCGGATGTGCAGAACACGGCCCTCTCGGCGTTGTTCGCGTTTGCCGAGAAACTGCTGTACCCGCACTACGCCGAGCAGCCCACGCTGTGGGGAATCGCTCCTCTGCAGGATCAGGCCACGGCGGGCGTGATCATGTGGGTGCCCGGCTCGCTCATCTACCTGGTGCCCCTCGTGTTCATCGGGCATCGCTTGCTTCAAGGTGGAACACCGGAACACCCGCGCCGGTTTCCCGCCAAATTGCAGCGAATATCTCTGCCCGTCACGAGCACTGTGCCCGCCAAAGGGGCCGCTACTTCTCAACTAGACGTCCTCGACCTGCCGCTGGTTGGGCGATTCCTGCGCTGGCGGCATGCCAGGCTGACCGTACAACTCCTGACCTTTGGCCTGGCCGCAGTCATCATTGCCGATGGCCTGTGCGGGCCCCAGGTCGGCGCCATGAACCTGGCGGGCGTGGTTCCGTGGATCCACTGGCGCGGACTCGTGGTGCTAGCACTGCTCGGCGCGGGCAACGTCTTCTGTATGGCTTGCCCGTTCTTGCTGCCGCGTAGGATCGCGAAACGACTGTTTCGTGTCAACCGCGCCTGGCCGCGGCCCCTCCGCAGCAAGTGGCTGGCCGTGGCCCTCCTCGTACTTTTTTTCTGGGCCTACGAAGCTTTCGGGCTGTGGGATAGCCCGTGGTGGACCGCCTGGATCGCGCTCGGCTACTTCGTGCTCGCCTTCGCTGTCGATGCGTTCTTTCGCGACGCGGCCTTCTGCAAGTATCTATGTCCCATAGGACAGTTTCAGTTCGTCAACTCGCTGGCGTCGCCGTTCGAGGTCAAGGTGCGCGATGCTGCGGGCTGCCTGCAGTGTGCGACCAAGGATTGCATCCGCGGCAATGAAACCTCTACGGGCTGCGAGCTCCACCTGTTCGTGCCGCGCAAATCGGGCAACCTCGATTGCACCTTCTGCCTCGATTGCATCCAGGCTTGCCCGCACGACAACGTCGGCATCGTGGCGACTCCGCCCGGCGCGGCGCTCTTGGCTGACCGTCATCGCTCGGGCATCGGCACTCTATCGCGGCGGCTCGACCTGGCCGCGCTCGCGGCGGTGGTGGTCTTCGCCGGCTTCGCGAACGCGGCGGGCATGGTCGCGCCGATCGTGGATCTCGAGTACGAGGCGATGGCCCGCTTCGGCTGGACCAGCCCGCTGGGCGTGATCAGCCTTTTTCAGCTAGGGATCATGCTGGTGCTGCCCGCGGTGTTGCTCGGACTGGCTGCTTGTCTCAGCCGATCCTGGTCGCGGAGCGAACGCAGTCTGAGGCAAACGGTATGCCGCTTCGTGTATGTGCTGGTGCCGATCGGTTTCGGCATGTGGCTGGCCCACTACTCGTTCCACTTTTTTTCCAGCGCGGATGCTGTGATCCCGGTGACGCAGCGGGCCGCCGCCGACCTGGGCCTGAACCTGGGCGAGCCCGCCTGGGGCGCGTGTTGCTGTGTGGTTGCGGCCCCCTGGCTCTTGAAGCTAGAGATCCTCTTTCTGGATGTTGGCCTGCTGCTGTCGCTCTACCTCGCCTTTCGGCTGGCGGCCGAGAACCAGCAGCGACTCGGCCCCACGCTGCGCGGCTTTGTTCCCTGGGCCGCCGTCATCTTGATCTTGTTCGCCGCGGGCTTGTGGATCCTGTTTCAACCGATGGAAATGCGCGGGCTGATGCAAGGGTGAACACTTCACGCATTGCTGTCGTCGTGCTCCTGCTGCTCCCCGTCACGGTTCGTGGGGATGGCGGCACCGTTCGCTACGCGCGCGATTGCGGGCCGTACCGTGTCACTGTCTTCACCTCGCCGACTCCCTTCCGCGTCGGGCCCGTCGACGTCAGCTTGCTGGTCCAGGATGCAAAGACGCACGAACCGCTCGAAGGCGTGCGGGCCAACCTTCACCTGCTGCCGCGCGAGGGCGGTGTTGATGTTGAAGTGCTCGCTACGCGTGCGGCCGCCACCAACAAGCTTTACCTGTCGGCCAAGTTCGAACTCACCGCCGCAGGCACTTACGATTGCAAGGCGGATATCGACGGTCCCGCCGGCCCGGCACGGGCAACGTTCACGCTGGAAGCAGGGGAAAAACTGCCCCCGTGGGGCGATCTGTGGCTCTGGTTTGCGTGGCCCATCGTGCCGATCGGGTTGTTTGCCTTGCTGGTGCTCGGCAAGTCAGGCAACGTGGTGCGCAATTCATAGAATGTTGGACGTTGAGTTTTCGATGTTGGATGTTCGATGTTCGTTTTGACCTTCACGCCTTTGCCGATGAGCGAGCAGCGACCCTACGATCTGGAAGAAAGACTACTTGCATACGCCGTGCGCATCATCAGGCTCGTTGAACGGTTACCGAAGACAAGGGCCGGCAACCATCTCGCAGGACAGTTGCTCAAGTCTGGGACCTCGCCTTACCCAATCATGGTGAGGCACAGGCCGCCGAGTCCCCTGCCGACTTCGTTCACAAGCTGCGGGTTTGTCTAAAGGAACTTCGCGAGTCCGTATGGTGGTTGCGACTCATCGAGGGCGTACCAATGCTCGAAGACCGGGCGGAAACTCGCACATGTATTCAAGAAACGGATGAGTTGATTCGGATCTTTGTGGCCAGCGTGCGGACGGCCGAACGGAACAGCGGGCGGAAGTCGGAACACTGATGGGCCATCCAACATCGAATCGAAATGCCTGTCCTAAATCAGGTGCAAACCCGAACATCCAACATCCAACATCCAACCGTATTTATCCAAGGAGCTACAGCAATGGCAGGCACCCGGACCGAATCCGACAGCATGGGCAAGATCGAGGTGCCCAACGATCGCTACTACGGCGCGCAGACGGCGCGTTCGCTGATCCACTTCGACATTGGCCCGGACATCATGCCGCGCTCGATCGTGCGGGCTTTCGGCATCCTGAAGAAGGCGGCGGCCGAGGTCAATCGCGACCTGGGCAAGCTGCCCGCCGACAAGGCCAAGCTCATGGTCCAGGCCGCCGACGAGGTCATTGACGGCAAGCTCGATGGTCATTTCCCGCTCCGCATCTGGCAGACCGGTTCGGGCACGCAGACGAACATGAACGCCAACGAGGTCATTTCCAACCGGGCCATTGAGCTGGCCGGCGGCGAGATGGGCTCGAAGAAGCCGGTTCATCCGAACGACGACGTCAACATGTCGCAGTCGTCGAACGACACGTTTCCGACGGCCATGCACATCGCCGCCGCCGAGGAGATCGTGCACAAACTGCTGCCCAGCGTGAAGCACCTGCGCGGCGCGCTGGCCAAGAAGGCCGCCGAGTTCAAGGACATTGTCAAGATTGGCCGCACGCACCTGATGGATGCAGTGCCGCTCACGCTGGGGCAAGAATTCGGCGGCTACGTGGCCCAACTCGACCAGGGGCTCAAGTTCATCGAGGGGACTTTGCCTGCTCTGTACGAACTGGCCCTGGGGGGCACCGCGGTCGGCACGGGGCTGAACACGCACCCCGAGTTCGCGGAACGCTCGGCCAAGAAGATCGCCGAGCTGACCAAGCTGCCCTTCGTGTCTGCGCCGAACAAGTTTGCGGCCCTGGCCTCGCACGATGCGATCGTGATGGCCTCGGGCGCGTTGCGGACCTTGGCCACGTCGCTCATGAAGATCGCGAACGACGTGCGCTGGCTGGGCTCCGGACCGCGCTGCGGGCTCAACGAGCTGGCGCTGCCCGAGAACGAACCCGGCTCGTCCATCATGCCGGGCAAGGTCAACCCGACCCAGTCGGAAGCCATGACCATGGTGTGCGTGCAAGTCATCGGCAACGACACGGCCGTGGCGGTGGCCGGCTCGCAGGGCAACTTCGAGCTGAACGTTTTCAAGCCGGTGATGATCCACAACCTGATTCACTCGACCCATCTGCTGGCGGACGCCTGCCGCTCGTTCACCGAACATTGCGTGGCGGGCATCGAGGCGCGGACGACCAAGATCGAACAGCATCTGCGCGAGTCGCTGATGCTGGTGACGGCCCTCAATCCGCACATCGGTTACGACAACGCGGCCAAGGTCGCCAAGAAGGCGCACGCCGAGCACAAGACGCTCAAGGAAGCGTGCGTCGAACTCGGGCTGCTGACGGGCGAGAAATTCGACGAGATCGTCCGCCCCGAGAAGATGCTTGGCCCCAAGTGAGACAGCGGCCCGGGGCGGTCAGCCTGGCGGCATGTTCTTGGCCAGCCACTCGGCCGCCGACCGGGCCGGCTCGTTGCCCGTGCAATGCAACCCGATCCTCTTTTGCGCGGCCTTGACGCGTCGGCTGACCATGCTGCTCTGGATGGATTCGTCCTCGGTCATGCCCAGGCTCTTGAGGACGCCCGCCACCCATTCGCCTGAAAACTGCTGGAGCAAGGGATCGGCCAGCGACAGGTGATGCGCAACGCGGCAACGACAAGGAAGTTGCCTGACACTGTCGAGCAACTCGTCGTCCATGGCCCGCAAGGGATGCCGCTCGGCCACGATCAGATCGATCGTGGCCGATTCGTCCAGGTGCAAGCTGGCTGCCAGCTCGGGCGATAACGTGCTCGCCAGCGTGGCCGTCACCGGCAGCTCCCCCTGATGTTCGGCGGCAATCGCGTCCAGTTCCTGCAAGGTCGCCGTGAAATGACCGATCAACAAGATGGCCGCTGTTTCCGAGCGGGCACGCGTACTGGTCTCCTTGCGCAGGCCGTTCCACTTGGCCCGCTCGGT
>JBFWSD010000261.1:0-7697 GCA_050248575.1 Gemmataceae bacterium | reverse complement strand
GACCACGTCTTCGCTGGAGGCGCGGTCGCGCAGGCGTCGCTCGACAAAAGCAAGCAGGCGGCCCTCGTAGCGCGCGATCAGTGTCTCCCAGGCCCGGGTGTCACCCTGGCGGATCTGCTGCACCAGCAAGCGGTCGCTTTCGGAACTCATAGGCTCGGTTGGCGATAAGTTGCTACCACGGTCGATTATACGACCTTGGCCGCGCGCGTCGCAACCGCAACCGAGCTTCACCGAAGCGAAACTTTCCCAAAGTGGACGAGCTTTACCCGACCCGTGTGCGAGGGGCACAGCGTGCAGCCCTCGCTTACGCGTCGGGTTAGTAAATCGCCGCGTTTGCGCAGCGTCGGCCAGCGGGATTCATCAAGTTCGTCGCAAGAACATGGCAACCAGCAGCAAGACAACGAGGACCGTGAAGCCCTGGAAACCGAGAAGTTCGGACATGATCGAGTCCCTCCACGAAGCGAGCCTGAAGAAGTGATTGCGAATGGCCTGGGCGGCCCGTGGGCTTTCCCGGGATTCGTGTGTTTCGTGCCCGGTCGCGCCTCCACGCGCGGACCGAGTCCGTACCACATGGTGGTGCGAGTCACTCTGGATGCCACGAAACACACGAGTCGCGCGAAAGGCAGCCTATTGGGGCGGTCCAGCGCGATTCGTGCGTACTACGTACGGATCATCCCCTGAATGTCGGACATGAAATACTTTCTCCTCTTGAAGTGTTCCGGTGGGCGATGCGAATCTGCGAATCGAGCCTCTACCTCATCATCGCCAAAAAGGGGGCAACCGGACACAAAATGGAGAAATCGGCTACTTCCGCCGCCAGACCTGGCACTCGGCCAGACCGAGTTCCTCCACCACGGGCCGGATCAATCGGTAAAACCGGGCCGCATCCATCGGGTAGCCCGCCGTCGGTTTCAGGTCGGGCAGCCGCAACTTCCAGAAAGCATTGAACTCCACCATCAGCAACTCGCGCAGGTACTTGCTGGCCATCGAGGCCAGGGCCACCGTAAAGTGCTCGCTGTCCGCGCGCGGCTGGAAGATGAGCTGTACGCGCCGCCCGAGGCCAAGCACTTCATACACGCTCTTGGCCGCGCTCTCTTGACGGGCCACGACCATGCCCTCGGGAAATGCCTCCTGCAGGATGGCACAGTAGTTGTTGCGGCCGCCGTGCTTGTCGACGTGAATGTGAATGTCGTCGTCGCCATCGAGGGCCAGCACGAAGGCGCACAGCCGGCACAGGCCCTGCGTCAAGATGGCCCCCTTGCTGCCCCAGACATCGAGGAGGCGATTGAACTCCTCGGCACACACGACGATGCTGCGGGCGCGGATGTCGGGCACGGCCCGCGCGGCGGCCTGACCAAAGCGTGCGGCGGCCTCCAGGATCTGCTCGCGCTCCGCCGCGCTGGGCATGTCGGTCTCGCCCAGATACCACGATTCCTGACGGATATTCGCATGTGAATCCGGGCCGAACGCGTCAACATAAGCAGCCAGACAGCAAGACTTCTCCAGCAGCTGCGGGGCCAGCGTGGCTAGCACGCCCAGTTCCAGCTGCTCCAGCCCGCGCTGCGACGAATAGACTTGCTTGGAATCGGCAACCAGGATGCGCTCGTCGGGCTCATCGTCGTGACGGCGCACGGCTTTGGCGAGTTTTTTCCAGAGATCGACGGGCAACGCCGCATCGGCCACCCGGCAGGACACGGCCGTCATCACCAGCGGACCCAGGTTCGGGCCGTAGCCCGCCTCGTCGATACCGATCGTCCAGGCCATGGGCAGACTCCTTTCCGCATAGTCTCGATGTTGGCCCCGGTCGCGAATTGTCGGTATCCTATCTGCGCCAGCCCTGTTCGCCACAGAAATCCGCTGCGGAGGCGCCTCCCATGATGGCCGACAATCTCTTCAAGAAGATCATCGATCGGCAGATCCCGGCCGACATCGTCTACGAGGACGACCAGTGCCTTGCCTTTCGCGACATCAACCCCCAGGCTCCCACACACGTGCTGATCATTCCGAAGAAAGTGATTCGCACGCATGACGACGTCGCGAACGAGGACCGCGCGCTGCTAGGGCATCTGCACCTGACAGCCGTCAAGCTGGCCGCGCAACTCGGCCTCACGGATGGTTACCGCCTGGTGGTCAACTGCAAGGAAGGCGCGGGCCAGACCGTGCCACACCTGCACATGCATCTCTTGGGAGGCCGCCCGCTGAACTGGCCCCCGGGCTGATTCGGCGCGCATTCCTGAGACCTCATCCAGATCCCAAGCAGCATGCGCTACCTGATCGACGGCTACAATCTGTTGCACGCGATCGGCACCCTCGGAGGCCGTGTCGGCCCGAATCATCTCCGGCGGCCATCTGTCGACGTACCGCTTCCAGATTGAAGCGACGAAACTCTTCTTCGTAGCGGGCCTGCTCGGCGCGCTCTTCATCAGTCAATTCAATGGGTTCGATGGTAGGCAGCCATGTCGCCCAGTCCGCCAGCGCTTCGGCGTCGTCTCGCCATTCTTCTTCAGTGAGACCGAGGCGCTGTCCAACTGGCCTGACAATGAGCTGGCTACCTTCCGGCCAGTTCACAGGTTCAAGCGGGAGAATCTGGCCACCCGACCACGTCGCTTTGATTGATTGCATGCCAAGACTCCTCCTCGTCGTGGATTCTAACCGATGGAGGAACCAGCAAGAGGTCTGCCTGACGCCACTGTCCTTACCACTGCACGAAGAAATCGGGCTCGGCGGGGATCTTGCGGATGTTGTCCATCGACTCGACCTGGATGCCGGGCACGTAGTAGTCCTTGCCCTTGTTCTTGTCCTGATGGAAGAGGATGCGGCCCTCGACTTCGATCCAGTCGCCGGACTGAAGGTTCATGCTCTGCAAGCTTTCCGGGGCCTCGATGACCACGTTCAAGGGCTGCGCATCCGCGCCGCAGCAGATGATCCGCAGGCGCACCAGGCTGAAATAACGATCGCGACTGCTGGGTGAAAACTGCCCTTTCAGCTTGCCGACGCGGCCCGCATAGTAATCGCGCGTCGTTTCCAGCAGCCGGGCCCGATCCAGCTCCTTGAACTCGAGGGCCATTACCTTCTCGCGCTGCAACGTCACCTCGATCGGCTTGCCGTCACGTTCCAGCTTGAGGCCAATCGTCGAGCCGGGCTGCCCGCGCAGTTTCTTCTGTACTTCTTCCAGCGGCAAGTCGGCCACCTGGGTCACCTCGGGGTCGGCAAGGCTCTTGCCTTCGGCGTCAACAGTGCGCGTGATCGACACGAGTTGATCGCCCGGCTCGATCTTGGCCTGGGCCGCCGGCCCTTGCGCGGAGACCTTGGCGATTGTGACCGGCGCGCTCGGCGTCGCCTTCGCAAGCTGGAAGCCCAGGCCGGCGCTCGGGTTGCTATCGCTAGAAGACAGGTTGCCGACATCGGCCCCGAAGTTGGCAAAGGCGGCGCTGCTGAAGCCCTCGTTGGGCAGGTTCAAGAAGAACAGCACCACGGGCAACAGCAACACCGCATAACGCCACGGGTTCCAGGCGTGATCGTGACCATGATCGTCGTGGCTGTGGCCGTGATCATGCCCGTGGTCATGATCGTGCCCGTGGTCATGGTCGTGGGCATGATCGTGGCCGTGGTCGTGGTCATGGTCGTGATCGTGGTGATGATGGCCGACGTTCGCACCCGCCGCCGCCGGGCTGCCCGTGATGGCTGTTTCGTGGTCGTGATGATGATGATCGTGGTCACAGTCACCATGGGCGTGGTTACAATGCTCGTGGTCGTGATGATGATGATGATGGCCGTGCTCGTGGTCGTGCGCGTGATCGTGGGCGTGCGCATGCGTGTGCCCCGAATCGGCCCACACGGCGACGGCGCGGATGGCCGCCAGCACAATCAGCGTGATGCCTCCCAGCAAGACCCACAGCCGAAACTCACTGGCCAGGAAGAACAGTCCTTGCGGCCGCGAGTAGAGCATCACCGCCACGCCGCCGATGGCGGCAGCCAGCCCGATGCTGAAGAGCTGTTCCAGATAGTAGGTCTGGTCGTCGTGATGATGGGAGTGTGTCATGTTCGATCTCCGGGCCGTCAAGGCGCAGTGACCGCGCCGGGCGGAAAATAATGGTTCCACACGAAGTACACGATCAACGTGTACACGAACACTTGCAGGACCACGCAGGGAATAATCGTCCAGATGAGCCGCTGGCGGAAGACGCGGGTGTACATCAGGTAGAGCTTGATGTCGAGCATCGGCCCGAGCACCAGGAATGCCAGCTTGGCCGAGGCCGGCATGGCCGGGCCGCCCAGGTTGGCCGCCACGAACGCGTCCGCCTCGCTGCACAGGTTCAGCAACACCGCCAGCACCATCATCATGCCGTTGGACACGATGGGCCGCTCGCGAATGAAGCCTTCCACCTGCGGGTTGTAGATCATCAACTGCCTGGTTCCCGACGCCAGCAAGGCGCCCAGGATCAGGAAAACGGTGATGTCGACGAAGTCATGCAGGGCCGTCTCGGAAATATTGCCGAGCCGGCGCAAGATGTTGCCCTTCTGCTTGGGCGCCGTGCTTTCCGTCTCGGGCTTGTTGATGCCCGCGGTGACGATGGGATTGAGCAGGGCCGCGCCGTACTTTCGATCCTGAACCGCGACCACGAGCCCGGTCACGGTGGCAACCACGAAGCCGAGCCCGGCCCGCATCCCCACCATCCAGTATTCACCCATCTGCTCGGGCGGATACGGCGCAAAGGCCTTGTAGGTGCTGTACAGGACGACAAAGTTGATGATCGGCCCGCCGAGCATGTAAGCCACGCAGCAGCTGAGGGGCAGCCCTTTGCGCAGCAATCGGCGCATGACCACGATGATGCCGCACTCGCACATGGGGAAAAGTAACCCAAGCACGGCCCCGATCATGGTGGAGAGCAAGACATTGCGGGGCAGGAAGCGGGGCAGCCACTCCTGCGGCATGAACTCTTCCATGATGCCCGCGATCACGGCCCCCAGCACGATGAACGGCATCGCTTCCCAGAGGATGCTCACGAACAGCAGGATGAAGTCGCGTACGATCGATTCCACGGCATCCTGGGGTTAGAGCTGTTGCGAGTCCCCGGCGCAGCACGTCAAAACGTACTACGCGGGAGTGGCCGCCCGGGTTCGCGCGATTCCCTTGGCCTTGATCACGGGCTGCAAAATCATGGAGCCAAAGAACAACAGCACGCTGACCACCACGATCGTCCCGGCCCAGCCAAAGTGGATCGTCTGTCCAGTGGCCGGGTCGGGCAGCCCGAAATCGGTGGCAATCCAGGCTCCCAGCAAGCCCGCCCCCAACGCGAGGGCAATGCTCAACCAGAACATCTGCCTCATGTTACGGCTCAGGTTGGCCGCCGTCGCCGCCGGCACCACCAGCAAGGCGTTGATCAGCAGCACGCCCACTGTCTTCAACGTCAGGTTCACGATCAGCGCGAGCAGAATGATGAATACATAGTTATACAGTCTCATCGAAATCCGCCGCGACCGGGCCAGGCTCGGATTGAAACTCGTGAACACCAGCCCGTTGTAGATCCACATCAGCACCGCCGCTGTCACCAGCGCCAGCACGATCAGCATGAACAGATCGCTCGGGCTGACAAAGATCGGATCGCCGAACAGGAAAGCTTCGGGAGAGAGATAAGCCCGCGTGTGCAGCGCCTGGAGCAGCATGGCCCCGAAGCCGATGGCGCCGGCGAAGAAGACGCCGATCACCGTGTCGCTGGCCAGCCCGGTGCGTTCGCGCACGAAGGCGATGCCGATGCCGATCAGCACGCCGAACAGCACCATGATGAGAGGCACGCCCCAGCGGTAAAACTCGCTGTCGCGGCCCAGGCGGGCCACCAGCCCGACCAGCAAGGCCAGCCCGATGCCCGCGAAGGCACAATGCGCCAGCGCGTCGCTGAAGAAGGCCATGCGATTGGCCACCACCTGCGAGCCAACCGCGCCGCACACGAAACACACCAGCACCACGGCCAGCAGCCCCTTGACGATCTGGGGCTGATTGAGCCAGGTATCCGGCGGCGCCAGATTCGCCAGGTAAACAACCAGGTTATCGATGAGCTGCAACATGAAGTTCCGATGTTAACGCGAGGCCACGGCCACCGCTTCCTGCTTGCCGGCAGGAGAGGAAGGGCCGCTGCCCGCCAGCTTGCCGAGGATGCGTTGCATGAGGGCAATCGACGCGCCCGCTTGCTCCGCGGTGATCGTCAGGGGCGGCGCCACGCGCAGCACCTTCTTGGCCAGCACGCCAAGGATGTGGATGCCATCCCCTCCATCCTCGCCCCGATAGCAGGCCAGGATGATCGCATTGGCCCAGTCGGCGGCCGACTTGCCGCCGTGATCGCACATCTCGAGGCCCCAGACCATGCCGTCCTTTTCGCCGCGCACGTGCGCGACAAAGGGCAGCTCCTTCAGCTTGACCAGCCCTTCCTCGATGATGATCGACGCCTTGTGGCACATGCCCAGCACGTCGCGCGCGGCAAACTCGTCCAGCGTCGCCAGCACCGCCGCACAGCAAAGCGGGTTGGCGCTGTAAGTATCGGAGCCCTCGCCGTAGTCGAGGCTGCCGAAGAGCTCGCTGCGGCCCACCGCGGCGGCCACCGCCACGCCGTTGCCCAGCCCCTTGCCCAGCACCACGATGTCGGGCTCGATGCCATAGGCCTGATAGGCGAACAGCTCGCCGCAGCGGCCGAAGTTCGCCTGGATCTCGTCGAGGATCAGCACCACGTCGTTGTCGCGGCAGAACTTCTCGAGCAGCTGCAGGTACTCCCTCGGCGGATGATAGGAACCGCCGCCCCCCAGGTAGGGCTCGGTGATCAGGGCCGTGATCCGCTTGCCGAACTCCTTCTTCAGAGCATCGAGCTCCTTCTGATACGGCGTCGGATCGAAGGGCTTGCCGCGCATCGACACATCCGCGCACTCGCTCATCGGGAAGCTGATGAAGCGGACGCGCGGATCGCGGTCTTTGTCGTTCTCGCTGCCCGTGACGGCGCCGGCGAGCCCCTTCTTGCCGTGAAAACCATTCCGCGTGGCCAGGATGATATCGCGGGACTTGTCCCGCGCCAGCGACGCCCACAACGCTTTCTGGATGGCTTCGGAACCGGAGGCGGCCCACATCACTTGTTGCAGGCGGCTGCCCCCCTTCCCCTTTTGCATGGTCTCGACCAGCCGCCGCGATGCCTCGGCCTCCACGGTGGAGATGGCGTTGTAAGCGGTGAGCGGAATGGCCTCGAAGTAAGCCAGCGGGCCATCGAGCGGTTCCTTGGCTGCCGCCGGGATCAGCCCGGCCCAGCCGATGTACTCGCTGAAGCGGCGAAACCAGCTCTTCGGATGATGGCCCAGGTTGGCAACCAGCACACCCGAGGTGTAGTCGTAGAGGCGGCGGCCCTCCGGCGTCCAGTGGAACGGGCCCGAGCTTCTCGCCAGCACCGCCTGCGTCGGCGTATAGGTCCGCAAGCATTTCGGCTCGCAGCGGGAGATCAGCTCCCGGCCCTGATTGGACTGGTTCTCGTTGGCGTGCTGGAGGTGGGCTGTCATGGCAGCAGTTTCTCCACTGGAAGACTCACCGATGCAACCGGGGGTTCTACGTCGGGTGATTCCGCGGTCATATGGCGATTCAGGGCAGGTGCCCATAGGGAATTTGCCATCAGGCGCCGGGAACAGCTCAAGGGATCCGTCTCCGAGCTGGCTCGAAGCGATGA
>JBFWSD010000260.1:0-7700 GCA_050248575.1 Gemmataceae bacterium | reverse complement strand
CGATCAACAGCGGCCTGCCCTCTTCACGCCCCTCTCCCAGCGCCGCCGCCAACGCCTGCACCTCGATCGGATCCCCCAGACTCGTCCCCGTTCCATGCGCCTCCACATACTCCACTTCATGTGGCGCCACCGCTGCCTGTTGCAATGCGGCTTCAATCAAGCGACGTTGCGATGGGCCATTGGGAACCGTGAGTCCCCCACTGCGTCCATCCTGATTGACGGCGCTTGCCCGGATCAAAGCAAGCACGCGATCGCCGTCGCGCCGGGCAGCGCTCAACCGCTTCAGCACCACCACGCCACAGCCTTCACTGCGTACGTAGCCGTCAGCAGCTGCATCGAATGTCTTGCAACGTCCATCTGCTGCCAGCATGCGTGCCCGGCAAGTGGCCACCATTCCGGCAGGGCTCAGCAAGAGGTTGACGCCGCCCGCCAACGCAAGGTCGCATTCACCGGCACGCAGCGCCTGGCAGGCCTGGTGGATCGCCACCAGTGACGAGCTACAGGCCGTGTCCACTGCAACCGCCGGCCCCTCCAACCCCAACACAAAAGCCACCCGACCTGCAATCACGTTAAGGGCATTACCCGTGCCGGAGTACGGGCCGATGAAGGTGGCGTCAGAAATCAGACCGGCGTATTCGTTGGCCCCCACCCCCACGTAGACTCCCGTGCGCGTCTGCTCGAGCGAAGCCGGCGCCATACCGGCCAGTTCCAAGGCCTCCCAGCTCAATTCCAGGAGCAAACGTTGCTGCGGATCCATGGCCACAGCTTCGCGCGGCGCGATCCCGAAGAACTGCGCGTCGAAGCAGTCAATTTGCTTGAGAAAACCCCCGTGCCGGGTATACATCTTGCCCGGAGTGTCGGGATCCGGGTCGAAATACGCCTCAACATCCCAACGGTGAGCTGGCACCTCAGTAATCGCGTCCCGGCCCTGCTGGAGCAGTTGCCAGAAAGCCTCGGCGCTGGCAGCACCCGGGAAGCGAGTCGACAGTCCGACAATCGCGATGGGCCCGCCCTGGGACTCCAGTTCGGTAATCCGATGCTTGAGCTGCTTGATTGCCAGCAAGCTCTGCCGCAACTGGTCGGAGGAGACCTTCGTGGAGGTGGTCGCCGATTGGGTCACGAATCGCCTCCCGGGAGATTTCCCAGTTCCGCCTCGAGCATGGCTGCCACTTCCTCGTCTGTCAGCCGATCGACCTCCTCTTTCATTTGCACTTGTTGTTTGGCAGTGGAGGTGACCGGTCCTCGATCGTTCTTTTCTTCAAGCGCCAGAACGTCAGCCAGGAGGTAGCCAGCCAGATCGACGATCCGCGGCTGATCCATCGCCACCGTCGCGGGCAACGAATGGCCCAGGTCCACTTGCAGGCGGCGGCGCAGCTCGACGGCCATCAGCGAGTCCATGCCCAGTTCGAAGAAACCGGCCCGGGCATCAACCTGGGCCGCGGGCAGCCGCAGCACGGCGCCCACCAGCTCCTGCAAGTGCTCTTGCAAGACGCGCCGCCGCTGGCCCGCCGGCACCTCCTCCAGCCGCGATCGCAAGACGCCTGTCTCAGCCTCCGGTTCGGCCCGCTTCACTGCCGCCGCCAGTTCCGCCACCAGGGGACGGCGCCCACGCGCCTGGAATACTTCCAGGAAGGTCGTCCAGTCGATATCCGCCACTACCAGCGACGCAGCCTCCTTCGCGCTCACCAGGTCCAGCGCGGCCAATGACCGCGCCGGCGCCAGCGCACGCACCCCGCTGTGCCGCAACCACTCTCGCGCCTGCTCATCCGCCATCCCGCCGCCGCTCCACGGGCCCCAGTTGATCGTGATCCCTGGCAGCCCCATGCTCTGCTGATACTGCGCCAGGCCATCCAGGAACGCGTTGGCCGCCGCATACGCTCCTTGCCCACGGCTGCCCCACACCGCCGCGATCGACGAAAAACTCACGAAAAAGTCCAGCCCTGCCGACGCCGTACGCTCGTGCAACACCCAGCCCCCTTGCACCTTGGCATGCAGCACCGTGTTCAGTTCGTCCATCGCCATGCCAGTCAGCGATGACAGGCTTGACACCCCGGCCGCATGGATCACCCCCTTCAGCGGCGGCAGTTGCTCTTCGATCTGAGCCAGCAACCGATCCACCGCATTCGCATCCCCCACGTCCGCCTGGTAGACCTGCACCTGGCAGCCCCAGGTCTCTTGCATCTGGCGCATTGCTGCCAGCGCCTCGTCGGCGGGCGGCCTTCGGCCTACCAGGGCCAGGTGCCGTGCGCCACGCCGCGCCAGCCAGTTCGCCGTCTGTAGCCCCAACGCGCCCAGCCCGCCCGTGATCAGATAGCTGGCCTCCGCCTGCACGGGCAACGGCGCTGCGACCTTCGCTGACGATCGACGCACCAGCCGCGCCACGTATCGTTGCCCTTCCCGCAGGGCCGCCTGGTCCTCGCGGTCTGATGCCAAGACCACCTCCAATAGAGCTGTTGCCTGCGAACCATCGGCATCGGCCGGCACATCGATCAGGCCGCCACCCCACTGTGGCATCTCCAGATGCAGTACCTTGCCCAGACCCCACAATGGCATCTGCGCTGGATCGACCTGATCCCCGGGCAAGACCGCCTGGGCCGCCCGCGTCACCAGGTGCACTGATGCTGTCCAAGCTTGTTCGGCCAGCGCCTTGATCAACGCCAGCGTACTACGCAACGCCAGGCCACTCATTGACACCAGTGACTGACTACTGCACCCCACCGGAAGATCCAGACTCCACAGATGGACGATCCCCCGCACCGGTTGGCCAGTGCTGGCCAACCGGGTCAACGCTTCCACGAAGGGCTGCGCAGCCTCCAGATCGATTTCCGCAGGACGCACAACTTCACAATGTTGACCTTGCTGCTCCAGCAGGACACGCACGCCATCCGCCAGGCCGTGGCTGTCGGCCAGCAGCAGCCAGCAGCCCGCGCTGCTCGTCTCGGGACGGACTGCAAAATCCGCCCGCTGCCACTGAAGTTCATACAGGCAATCCTGGATCGAGGTGGCCGCCTGCTGCCGCTCATGTTCCTGGAACAGGGCCGTCAGTATACGTTGAGCGACCTCTGCATCCTCGGCGTCGAGGGTGCCCGCCTGGAGTAGTTGCTGCTGCAGCTGGCCGAGCTGCCCCTCGCTCAGCAGACGCAACGTGGCCGTGCTGAGCGCAGACGCTGTGGCCCGTGACCGTACTCCCTCGACCCAGAAGCGTTGGCGTTGGAAGGGGTAGGTGGGGAGCGAGACCTTGTGGCGGGGGTAGGGTCGATGGAGGGCGGTAAAGTCGACGTGTCCTCCGACGGAATACCATTCTGCCAAGGCTTCGGTCAGTTGCCGACCATCGGCAGTATCGCGCCGCATCGACGCGAGGACTGCGGGAGTGGGAATCGATTGGGGCCAGTGTGCCCGGACCGCTGCAGACAACGTCGGCTCTGGACTCAACTCCCAGAGCACCGTGCAACCAAACTTTGCGACTGCCTCCGTGGCGCGGGCCAAGGGCGCCGAAAAACGCGCTTGCTGCTCCCAGTAGCTCATGTCTAGCATCTGGCCGGGTGGCAACGCAGCGCCAGTCAAACTACTGACCAGCAGTCGCTGCGCCGGTTGGAAGTCAGCCCGGAAACGGGACGAATCTGCCAAGCCTGCGCGCCGAGCAACGAGGCGCAAGCCCTCTGCGGCCGTGAATACTCCGGCAATGCAGGCGGCCGCGTACTCGCCAATTTCCTGCCCCATCAGGACATCGGGCTCGATACCCCAGGACAGCCAAAGACGAGCCAGGCCAAGCTGGACTGCGAAGAGCGCGGGCAGTGCGGTTTCTGCATCATCGAGACTGTGACGCCGTTCGAGCAGTCGTTCTCCAAGGGGCTGCCCGACAACTTCCGCGCATTCATCCACGGTCGCGCGGAACAGGGGCTGGGTCCGATACAATTCGCAGGCCATGCCCGGGTACTGACAGCCACTACCAGGAAACAGCCAGGCGACCTTCGGACGCATCTTGCGGCTGCCGACAAACAGTCCCGGTGTCTGCCGCCCGGCTTGCAACTCGGCGAGTTGACGTTGTGCCTGTTGCGTGGTTGCGGCCACCAGAGCAACTCGCTGTTCCAGGTGATTTCGGCCGACGCTCGCGGTGAAACAGACATCAGCCAGGTTCGCGTCAGGATGACGGGCTAGCCAGTCCGTGTAGCGCCCCGTGAGTTCGTGCAGCGCCTCGGGACTCCGGGCGGACAAGGTCAACACGTGTTGCTCGGACTCGGGCGGCAAGTGGCGCGGTGAGATTGGCTGCTCCGGTGCTTCCTCCAGCACCACGTGCGCGTTGGTCCCCGAGAAGCCAAATGAGCTGATTCCGGCGATGCGTCTCACTTGCCCGCGTCGCCAGGGCGTGGGTTCAACGGTCACCTTCACCGGTAGTTCTTGCCAGGGAATCTGCGGATTGGGCGTCTGCAAATGCAGATGCCGCGGAATCTCCTCATGCACCAGGGCCTGCACTACCTTGATCAGACCCGCGATGCCGGCCGCTCCTTCCAGATGACCGATATTCGTTTTTACGGATCCGATGAGTAGCGGCTGATCAACACTACGGTTCTCGCCCAGGGCCATGGCCAGAGCTTGCACTTCAATGGGGTCGCCCAGGCTCGTGCCTGTGCCGTGTGCCTCGACGTAAGCCACTTCGTGCGGCGCCACACCGCCGACCGCCAGTGCCTCCCGAATCACCGCCTGCTGTGCCGGACCATTGGGTACTGTGAGCCCGCTGCTGCGCCCGTCCTGGTTGACCGCACTTCCCCGGATCTGTGCCAGTATCCGGTCCCCATCCCGCTGAGCATCGCTCAGACGCTTGAGCACCACCATGCCGCAGCCCTCGCCGCGCACGTAGCCATCCGCCGACGCGTCGAAGGTTTTGCAGCGCCCGGCAGGCGACAACATGCGGGCCTTGCACGCGGCGATCATCGCTTCGGGCATCACCAGCGCATTGACGCCGCCGGCTAGAACCGCATCACAACGGCCCGCGCGCAGAGCATCACATGCCTGGCTCACTGCAACCAGCGACGATGAGCAAGCCGTGTCGATGGCCACGCACGGCCCTTGCAGCCCCAGCGCGTAGCTGAGCCGCCCGGCCGCCGCCGCGGGCGAAGTGCCCGTTCCCAGGTATGCATCGATCTCTTCATGACCTCGCCCCAGCAACAAACCTGCGTAGTCGCTGCCGCAGATGCCCACGTACACGCCTGTTCGGCCTCCTGCCAGTCGCTCTGCAGATAGTCCTGCATGTTCCAATGCTTCCCAGGCCGTTTCCAGTAGTAGCCGTTGCTGCGGGTCCAGACCGACAGCCTCGCGCGGCGCGATTCCGAAGCAAGTCGGATCGAACTGGTCGATGCGGTTCAGGAATGCCGCGCGGCGAACGTACATCTTGCCGGGCACGTCGGGATTAGGGTCGAAGTAGGCGTCAAGATTCCATCGGTCAGCTGGGATCTCGCGAACTGCCTCGCGGCCCTGGGCCAGCAGTTGCCAGAAGGCATCTGGCGATTCTCCGCCGGGAAACCGGCAAGATAGCCCCACGATCGCGATCGGCTCCGCCGAGGCTACCGGCGCGGCGGACTGAACTGGCGACCGTGCCGCGACGGTCCACAACTGCTCGGCGATGTAGCCGGCCAGGGCTTCCACGGTTGGATGGTCGAAGACCACAGTCGACTCAACGATCGAATGGCCCAGGTCCATTTGCAGGCGGCGGCGCAGCTCGACGGCCATCAGCGAGTCCATGCCCAGTTCGAAGAAACCGGCCCGGGCATCAACCTGGGCCGCGGGCAGCCGCAGCACGGCACCCACCAGCTCCTGCAAGTGCTCCTGCAAGACGCGCCGCCGCTGGCCCGCCGGCACCTCCTCCAGCCGCGATCGCAAGACGCCTGTCTCAGCCTCCGGTTCGGCCCGCTTCACTGCCGCCGCCAGTTCCGCCACCAGGGGACGGCGCCCACGCGCCTGGAATACTTCCAGGAAGGTCGTCCAGTCGATATCCGCCACTACCAGCGACGCAGCCTCCTTCGCGCTCACCAGGTCCAGCGCGGCCAATGACCGCGCCGGCGCCAGCGCACGCACCCCGCTGTGCCGCAACCACTCTCGCGCCTGCTCATCCGCCATCCCGCCGCCGCTCCACGGGCCCCAGTTGATCGTGATCCCTGGCAGCCCCATGCTCTGCTGATACTGCGCCAGGCCATCCAGGAACGCGTTGGCCGCCGCATACGCTCCTTGCCCACGGCTGCCCCACACCGCCGCGATCGACGAAAAACTCACGAAAAAGTCCAGCCCTGCCGACGCCGTACGCTCGTGCAACACCCAGCCCCCTTGCACCTTGGCATGCAGCACCGTGTTCAGTTCGTCCATCGCCATGCCAGTCAGCGATGACAGGCTTGACACCCCGGCCGCATGGATCACCCCCTTCAGCGGCGGCAGTTGCTCTTCGATCTGAGCCAGCAACCGATCCACCGCATTCGCATCCCCCACGTCCGCCTGGTAGACCTGCACCTGGCAGCCCCAGGTCTCTTGCATCTGGCGCATTGCTGCCAGCGCCTCGTCGGCGGGCGGCCTTCGGCCTACCAGGGCCAGGTGCCGTGCGCCACGCCGCGCCAGCCAGTTCGCCGTCTGTAGCCCCAACGCGCCCAGCCCGCCCGTGATCAGATAGCTGGCCTCCGCCTGCACGGGCAACGGCGCTGCGACCTTCGCTGACGATCGACGCACCAGCCGCGCCACGTATCGTTGCCCTTCCCGCAGGGCCGCCTGGTCCTCGCGGTCTGATGCCAAGACCACCTCCAATAGAGCTGTTGCCTGCGAACCATCGGCATCGGCCGGCACATCGATCAGGCCGCCACCCCACTGTGGCATCTCCAGATGCAGTACCTTGCCCAGACCCCACAATGGCATCTGCGCTGGATCGACCTGATCCCCGGGCAAGACCGCCTGGGCCGCCCGCGTCACCAGGTGCACTGATGCTGTCCAAGCTTGTTCGGCCAGCGCCTTGATCAACGCCAGCGTACTACGCAACGCCAGGCCACTCATTGACACCAGTGACTGACTACTGCACCCCACCGGAAGATCCAGACTCCACAGATGGACGATCCCCCGCACCGGTTGGCCAGTGCTGGCCAACCGGGTCAACGCTTCCACGAAGGGCTGCGCAGCCTCCAGATCGATTTCCGCAGGACGCACAACTTCACAATGTTGACCTTGCTGCTCCAGCAGGACACGCACGCCATCCGCCAGGCCGTGGCTGTCGGCCAGCAGCAGCCAGCAGCCCGCGCTGCTCGTCTCGGGACGGACTGCAAAATCCGCCCGCTGCCACTGAAGTTCATACAGGCAATCCTGGATCGAGGTGGCCGCCTGCTGCCGCTCATGTTCCTGGAACAGGGCCGTCAGTATACGTTGAGCGACCTCTGCATCCTCGGCGTCGAGGGTGCCCGCCTGGAGTAGTTGCTGCTGCAGCTGGCCGAGCTGCCCCTCGCTCAGCAGACGCAACGTGGCCGTGCTGAGCGCAGACGCTGTGGCCCGTGACCGTACTCCCTCGACCCAGAAGCGTTGGCGTTGGAAGGGGTAGGTGGGGAGCGAGACCTTGTGGCGGGGGTAGTCGCGGTCGAAGGCGGGCCAGTCGAGTGTGGCGCCGGCGGTGTAGAGGCGGGCCAGGGTGGGGAGCAGGACGTGCCAGTCGTCGTGGCCCCGTTGCAGGGAGGCGA
>JBFWSD010000259.1:0-7706 GCA_050248575.1 Gemmataceae bacterium | reverse complement strand
GTCAACGTGGCGACCGACGGCGAGAGTTACGGCCATCATCACACGCACGGCGACATGGCTCTGGCGTACGCCTTGCACGTGATCGAGGAGCAGCCCGGCGTACAGCTCACCAATTATGGCGAGTTCCTCGAGCGTTTCCCGCCCACGCACGAGGTGCAGATCTTCGAGAACACGGCATGGAGCTGCGCGCACGGCATCGAACGCTGGCGCAGCGACTGTGGCTGCAACTCGGGCCGTTTCGGCTGGAACCAGGCCTGGCGCAAGCCGCTGCGGGCCGCCCTCGACTGGCTGCGCGACACGGTGTCTGTTCCCTTCGAGAAACTGGCCAGCGAGCTGCTCACCGATCCCTGGGCCGCACGCAACGAATACATCGAGATCGTGCTCGATCGCAGCCCGGAGAACATCGATCGTTTCCTCAAGAATCACGCGGCCCGCGAGCTGGGCGAGGAAGATGTGGTCACGGCCCTCAAGCTGCTCGAGCTGCAGCGGCACGCCATGCACATGTTCACCAGCTGCGGCTGGTTCTTCGATGAGATCTCGGGCATCGAATCGGTGCAGGTGCTGGCCTACGCGGGCCGCGTCATCCAGATCGCCGAGGAACTTACCGGCGACGCCATCGAGGAGCCCTTCCTCGCGCTGCTCGAACAGGCCAAGAGCAACCTGCCCGAGCACAAGAACGGCCGCGTGATCTACGACAAGTGGGTCAAGCCGCTGATGGTCGACTGGGAGGCCATCTGTGCCCACTACGCCGTGAGCTCGCTGTTCGAGACTTACGAGGAGAAGTCGCGCGTCTTCTGTTACGAGGCCGAGCGCGAGGACTATCACTGCCTGACGGCGGGCAAGGCCAAGCTGGTCGTGGGGCGAGCCCGCCTCACGTCCGCGATCACCCGCGCGACCGAGGACCTCAGCTTCGGCGTGCTGCACTTCGGCGACCACAACGTCAACGGCGGCGTACGCAAGTTCCAGAACGACGAGGAATACCAGGCCCTGGTGCAGGAGCTGTCCGACGATTTTCAGAAGGCCGATTTTCCGGCCATCATCCGCCTGTTCGACAAGGGCTTCGGCGAATCGACGTATTCGCTCCGCTCGCTGTTCCGCGACGAGCAGCGCGACGTGATCAAGCGAGTGCTGGCTCCCAACGTCGCCGAGGCCGAAGCGGTTTACCGCAAGCTCTATCAGGATCAGTTGCCCACCATGCGGTTTCTCGCCGAGATGGGGACGCCCCTGCCCCGCGCGTTCCAGACCGCCTGCGAGTTCGTGGTCAGCACCGACCTGTTCTGGGCGTTGAAGGACGACGAGCCCGACATCGACCACATCCGCACGCTCTTGAGCGAGGCCGAGTTCTGGCACGTGCCGCTCGATACCGCCGGGCTGGCGTATCGGCTGAAGCGTTCGGTGGGCCGGCTGGCGGATCGCCTGCGCGCGCAGCCCGCCGACCTGGCCCTCTTGCAAGCGCTGGATGCGCTGGTGGCCCTCACGGGCTCACTCACTTTCGAAGTCGACCTGTGGCATCCGCAGAATGCCTACTGCGCGTTGCTCGAAACGGGCTACCCCGAGTTCCTCGAACGAGCCTTGCTTGGCGAAGAAGAAGCCCAGGCGTGGCTGGAGCGCTTCCAGGCGCTCGGTGAGAAGCTCGGCATCCAGGTGGGCGAGGTTAAAAAAAAACTAGCTGAGATCAGGACGCGGCCCACGCTGGCCGAGGCGGTCGACGAGTCCTTCAGCGACCGGGCCATCCCGCGGGCCACCTATCGCCTGCAATTCCACAAGGGCTTCACCTTCAGGGATGCCGAGGCCATCGCCCCCTACCTGAACGAGCTGGGCATCAGCGACGTGTATGCGTCGCCGATCCTGCGTGCCCGCCCGGGCAGCGGGCACGGCTACGACATCTGCGACCACAGCATGCTCAATCCCGAGCTGGGCACGGAAGACGATTTCAACGCCTTGTCGGCTGCCCTCAAGAAGCAACGCCTTGGCCTGATCCTCGACACGGTGCCCAATCACATGGGGATCGGCCCGACCAACGGGTGGTGGATGGACGTGCTCGAGAACGGGCCCGCTTCCATTTACGCCGCGCACTTCGACATCGACTGGCACCCGGCCAACCCCAGCCTCGACAACAAGGTGCTGATCCCGGTGCTCGAGGACCAGTACGGCAAGGTCCTGGAAAGCAGCAAGATCCGCCTGGCGCACGAAGAGGGTGCGTTCTTCCTGTACTACTACGAACACAAGCTGCCCGTGGCGCCGCGCACGTATAGCACGATCCTCGAGCAGCGGCTGCCCCAGCTCGACGAGGAACTGGGCGAAGACAACGAGCACGTACAAGAGCTGCGCAGCATCCTGACGGCGTTGAGCTATCTGCCCGCGGCCATCGAGACGTCGCCCGAGAAGATCGCGGAGCGCAATCGCGAGAAGGAAGTGATCAAGCGGCGCATCGCGACGTTGCTCGCGGCCAGCCCGGAGATCGCGACGGCGCTGGAAGGGGCCGTGACCGACATCAACGGCAAGCTGGGCGAACCAGACAGTTTCGATGCGCTGGATGCGTTGCTCGATAGCCAGTCGTACCGGCCCGCGTTCTGGCGAGTGGCCACGGAAGAAATCAACTATCGCCGCTTCTTCGACATCAACGAGCTGGCTGCGATCTGCGTGGAGCGGCCCGAGGTGTTCCAGAGCACGCACGAGCTGTTTTTCCGGCTGCTGGCCGAAGGCAAGGCCAACGGGCTGCGCATCGATCACCCCGACGGCCTGTGGGACCCGACCAGTTACTTCCGCGACCTGCAGAAGTCGTACGTGATCGAGCGGGCCAGGCAGCAGCTGGGCGGCCAGAGCGTGCCCGACAACTTCGACCAGGAAGCCGCCGCCTCGTTCGAGCAGCGCCTGGCCCACGGCGAGTACGAAAAGAACTGGCCCCTCTACGTGGTGGCCGAAAAGATCTTGTCGCAGGATGAAGCGCTGCCGCGCGAGTGGGCCGTCTACGGCACCTCGGGCTACGACTACCTCATCCAGGCCAACAGCCTGTTCGTGGCCGGCGACAGCCGCGACGCCTTCGACCGCATCTACAAGCAGTTCGTGGGCACCAAGCTCGATTTCCACACGCTCATCCGCAACACCAAGAAGATGATCATGCTGGTGACCATGGCCAGCGAGATCAATGCCCTCAGCCATCAGCTCGACCGGATCGCCGAGCGCAACCGGCGCTTTCGCGACTTCACGCTGAACAGCCTCACGTTTGCGATTCGCGAGATCATCGCCAGCATGCGCGTGTACCGCACCTACATCACCGGGCCGAATAACGTGTCGCTGCGCGATCGGCTCTTCGTCGAATCGGCCGTCGCCGAGGCCAAGAAGCTCAATCCGCGCACCGCCGGCACCGTGTTCGACTTCATCTGCGACAGTCTCTTGCTCCGCAACATCGACGACCTGCGCGACGAGGATCGCCAGCGCCTGGTGGACTGGGCCATGAAGTTTCAGCAGGTCACCGGGCCGGTGATGGCCAAGGGGGTGGAAGACACCGCCTTCTATGTCTATAACCGGCTGTCGTCGTTGAACGAGGTGGGAGGCGAGCCCGACTGCTTCGGCATCACGGTCGAGCATTTCCACGACATGAACGTGGCCCGCTTCGATAGCTGGCCGCACTCGATGCTGGCTTCCTCCACGCACGACACCAAGCGCAGCGAGGATGTGCGCGCCCGCCTCAATGTGCTGGCCGAGGTCCCGGATGAATGGCAGGCGGCTTTGGCCCGCTGGGGGCAGCTCAACGCCGCCAAGAAAGACATGGCGGACGACGTGCCCGCCCCCGACCGCAACGACGAGTATCTGCTCTACCAGACGCTGCTGGGCGCCTGGCCCACGGAACCGGTCGAGCCCGCCGTCTTCGGCGAGTTCCGCGAACGCATTGCCGCCTACATGCAAAAGGCGATCAACGAGGCCAAGGTCCACACCAGCTGGATCAATCCCAATCACGACTACAACGCGGCGGTGCGCAGCTTCGTCGAGCGGCTCTTGCCCGACGATCCCGAGGACATGTTTCGCAAGGATGTTGCTGCCTTCCAGCGGCGGCTGGCCTACTTCGGCTACTTCAACGCTCTGTCCCAGGTGGTGTTGAAGCTGACCTGCCCGGGCGTGCCCGATGTTTATCAGGGCACCGAGCTGTGGGACTTCAGCCTGGTCGATCCGGACAATCGCCGGCCGGTGGATTACGGGCGGCGCCGCGCCTTGCTGTCGGCCCTGCGGCAACGCATCGAGCGCAGCGGCAAGAAGCTGGTTCCGCTCGTCCAGGAAATGCTGGCTTCGATGACCGATGGCCGCATCAAGCTGTACACGCTCTATCGCTTGTTGCAGCTGAGGCGCGAACGGCAGCCCTTCTTTGCCGAGGCCAGCTATCATCCGCTGGAAGTGACGGGAGCACGCCGCGAGCACGTGTGTGCCTTTGCCCGTGTGCTGGGCGATCTGGCCATGATCGTCATGGTGCCCCGGCTGCCCTTGCGGCTGACGAACGGCAACGAACGGCCGCCCCTCGGGCCGGAAGTCTGGGGCGACACTGCCGTGCTCTTGCCCGAGGAACTCGATGGGGGCCGTGCCTTCTCGCATCTCTTCACCGGCGAGAACCTGACCGCCACCGCGGGCCGCCTCAGCGTCGCCGCTGCCCTCGGGCAGTTCCCCGTCGCCTTGCTCGAGGGCTACGGCAGCAGCCCGGAAGCGCACCTCAACAACTCCAGCCCGCACTGAAGTGGCTGTCCGGAAAGCGGGCAGAGAAGCCCGGATTCTCGGCGTATTCGGCCCTCTCTTGCTTGCGAAGTCAAGAAGCCGGGATTCTTCGTACTGCCGGAAGGTCTCTAGCTCATCGGTTCGATGTTTGGTTGCAAGCCCCGGGTGCGTCGGCTATCTTGAAGCGCATTCACTTCTGCGTGCAAGGGAGAGACTGCGATGATCCGGCTGGCCTGTCCGCGGTGCAAGACGATGCAGCAGTTCGGCGACGACTGCGCGGGCAAGACGGTGGGCTGCCCGAAATGCAGGCAGCCCGTGCAGGTGCCGCCCGTGGTGCCGGTGGCCACCGCGTCGCCGGCGCCGATGGCAGTGCCGGCACAGCCTGTCAGTTACACGGTGCCGGTGCGCCGCGAAGGGCCCGACTTCGTCATGCCGGCGGGCTCGCGCATGACCCCGCTCTTGCTCGTGGGCGCCGGGCTCGGCGTGGTCCTCTTTGGCATCCTGTTCCTGGTCACCTCGTTGCCCAAGCAAAAGGAAGAGGTGTCGCCGGCCACGCCGCTGGAAGGGAAGAACAACAAGAAGCTGACTTACACGCGCAGCCCGTCCGAGGTGGTCAAGGACCTGAAGAGCGTGGACCCGACGGAGCGGCTGGCAGCAATCAAGGAACTCGAGCTGCGCGGCGTGGGCGGGGTACCGGCCCTCAACCTGCTCGATGCCATCGTGAAGGACACGAGCAAGACCGACAACACACACATGCAGTCGCGGCGCAGCGCGGCCGCGGCCATCGGCAAGATTGCCAACCTTGAAGACGAAGAAGTACGCAAGACGCAGGCCGAAGTGCTGGTGAGCGTCAGCGGCGATCCCGACGAAGGGGTGCGCTACGCCGCCATGGAAGGGCTGGGCAAGCTCGGTACGCCGGGCGTGGAGCCCTTGATCCTGATGGTCGATCGTTTTCGCGTGGACAAGCGCTTCGGCATGCGGGCGGGCGAAGTGCTTGGCACGATGGGAGCAACGGCGCGTCCCGCCTTGCCTACCTTGCAACGCCACATGCGCGACGCGCCGCAGATTCACGACCGCGTCCGCTTCGCCAGCTACATCGTGCAGATCGATCCGAACGGGCCAGGCGTGGCCCCCATCCTCGGGCAAGCGCTCAAGTACAACGTCGAAGGCGTGCGCCGCCACGCCCTGGTGCTGGGCGGCAAGATGGGCAACGGCGCCCGCGGGCTCGCCAATCAGCTCTCCTACGTGGCTAGCAACGACATCAACGCCGAGCTGCGCCAGATGGCCCAGACGGCCCTCGAAAAAATGAACCTGAACTGATCACGGATCGATCAGGATCCAGCGGGGCTGTGGCAACGCTTCCGTATAGCCCCAGCGCACATTGTCAAAGGTGGGGTCGATCAGCATGCGCCGATTCACATCGGCGTTTGGCATGATGCGCAGAATCAGGTCGATCAGCTTGTCCCGGCTTTCTTGCGTGCCACGCGGCTCGACATCAAAAACGCGCTCGCGCACCAGCCAGGAGAATTCACGGGCATCCGTTCCCGAGTTGAACACTCGGGTTGCACCCGCGCCCTGTGTGGCTTCCAGCACTTGACCCAGCACACGGGTCTCCAGATTGACCCGGTTGCGGCCAAGCCGAAACGGATGGTTCATGTCCTTGATGACGAGTTCGGGATGTCCTTCGATTTCGACCACGATCCCGTCTGCGCCGCGTCCGAGTTCGATCTTGCTGACGGTTGGCTTCACACCGCTGACATGCTCGACGTTCATGGGCCACCTCTGCCGGCTCGGTCCCAACGATACGACGAGCCAGGCAGCCGGCTACAACCGCTTGTCGACTACTTCGCCCGCGGCAGGGCGGCCAGCCAGCCGACGATTTCCCCGGTGGGGGGCGAACCATAATGCTTCTGGTTGTGCTTGTCGGTCTTGTCGGGGGGCTGTCCGCCAGCAAAGAATCGCTCGTGCAGGATCTGGCCGTCGGCCTTGTTGATGACGGTTGCCTGGCAAGTGATCACCACACCCACCGAACCGGTGTTGACTCCGTACTCGCCAACCACATCTTCACCCCAGTCGAGCCAGACAATGGTGCCGACCTCGTCGGGCGAGGCCGCACGCAGTTGCGGCGGCAGCTGGAAGTAGAGGCCATCGAAATGACGGCCCTTGACATTGACCGTGATGAGCTTGCCCTTGAGTTCCCCTCCCGATGCGGGCTGCGCTGGCTTGGCCGGGAAATACTCCGCGATGCGGTCCTGGAATGGCGCCACGAAGGCCGCTTGCTGCTGCGCCACCTGTTTGTTGCGTTCGATGCCGGTGACCGCGGCCAGTGCGATGGCGCCAAGCACGGCTGCGACCAGCCCGAACATGCCCACCCACCAGATCGACAGCGGATCGGACGGGCCGGCTTCTTGCTCCGCGGTGGGCTGGTCCGCGTGCAGGGGCGCGGTGCAATTGCCGCATTGCGGCAGACTGCGGTCTTGCTTCGTCTCGCACGAGGGGCACGCCGAACGAGCCCGCTCCGGATCAAGTACTGCCCCCCACAGCGCGTGCGGCGAACCTGCCTCGCAGCGGGCGCTGACCTTGTCGGCGGCGTTGGGATCTTGCAGGGCGGCCAGCACCACGCGCACGATCGGCATCACGGTGGCCGTCAGCGCCAGCACCACGGCCACTTGCGCCACGAGTTTCGACCCCATCACGAGTGAAGCGATGAAGGCCGCGCCGGTCAGAACGAGCAGCCCGATGGCGAGGGCCTTCACGCCTGGATGGTAACCGCGCCGCGCCAGTCCGACCATGTCGGGCTGGCACCAGCCGCATCGCGGGCAGGGCACAAACGCGACGCCCTTTTCCAGCTCCTGGGCCAGCTTCAGCTGGGCCGCGTCGCTGGCCCGGCGCTGCGCTCCGGTGTTATCGAGAAAGAGCAGACTTGTCCCTTCGCCGCTCGCCTGGCGACGCAGTACGTAGCCATACTCGATTGCGCAATTCGCGCAGTTCACGCTGCGCAG
>JBFWSD010000258.1:0-7726 GCA_050248575.1 Gemmataceae bacterium | reverse complement strand
GGATTCTGCGGCCCGGGGAGTTACCGGGGCGGCGAGCCGGGGTCGCCGATAGTCGCGCTACGGTCTGCCGCTCAGCACACCGCAGGTCTTACCGGGAAGATCTGCTTCTGGTTCATGGACGAACGCGAAGACCGCATTGCTCAACTCGATCAGACGCTCGAACGCGAAGGGCGCCCGGCGCACTTCAGCGTGGTGACCGCCAGCGGTCAGTTCTCCAGCATTGTGGGTGACGAGCTTGGGAAGATCGAAAGAACGGGGCACACGATTGTCCCAACGTTTGCGTTCATTGATCCGTTCAGCTGGACCGGCATCCCGATGTCGTTGATCCAGCGCTTGCTTCGCCAACCTCGCACCGAGGTCTTCATCACGCTCATGGTGAACCGCATCAACCAGTTCCTGACCGCACCTCAGCAGCGGGAGCACATGGTCGAGACGTTGGGTACCGAAGAGGCGTTGGCTTCAGTGCCGGCAGGAGAAGGCGGGAGGTTGGAGGCGATCCGAGCCGTGTACCAGAGCCGACTCCGAACGGCAGCGACATTCGTGCGGTCATTCGAGATGCGTGATTGCCGCGACAGGCCAATTTACGACCTGGTCTGGGCCGGCAACCACGGGTTGGGGCATCGCAAGATGAAGGAGGCGATGTGGGCGGTCGATGCGGACGGCAACTTCAGGTTCTCCGATGCCACCCACGGGCAGCGGATCGCCTTCGCGCAAAACGACAACCAACGTCCTCTCTTGATCGACATCCAGCGACGGTTCGGCGGACAGACCGTGTCCGGGGAGCAGATCCGCATGTTCGTTGACGACGAGACCCACTATCTGAACAAGCACAAAACCGCCGCGCTGACGACTGGCGAGACTGAGGGCATCATTCAGGTCGCGCCCAGAAAGTCGGATGGGAAAGCCCGGACAAGGGGCTTCCCGGACACAGCAGTCGTCACAGTCGCACGTGCATGACCTGTAGATTGATTCCCCGGCGGGAGATCCTTGTGGCTGAGAAATCGACAATCGAATGGACCGACTCGACCTGGAACCCGGTGACCGGATGCACCAAGGTCAGCCCCGGCTGCAAGCACTGCTACGCAGAGACGTTTGCCGAGCGCTTCCGCGGCGTTGAAGGCCATCCCTACGAACAGGGCTTCGATCTCAGAATGTGGCCTGGCAGGCTGGAACTGCCCCTCCCATGGCGGAAGCCGCGCATGGTGTTCGTCAACAGCATGAGCGACTTGTTTCACGAACAGGTGCCGGTCGAATTCGTGAAGCGCGTTTTCGACACGATTGCGCGGGCACCGATGCACACATTCCAGGTGCTGACGAAGCGTGCAGATCGGCTTCGCGAGTTAGGAGCCACCCTTTCATGGCCCGACAACCTGTGGATGGGTGTCTCGGTCGAGAGCGCGGCATATGTGTGGCGTGTGGACCGATTGCGCGACGTTCCCGCTGCGGTCAGGTTCCTCTCCATCGAACCCCTGCTAGGCCCAATTGATGCCCTGGACCTGGATGCCATTGGCTGGGTGATTGTGGGTGGCGAGAGCGGTTCCGGATCCCGGCGCATGGATCCAGAGTGGGCGAGGGCGATCCGGGATCAATGCGTGGTGGCCGAGGTACCGTTCTTCTTCAAACAGTGGGGAGGTGTACAAAAGAAGAAGGCCGGGCGTGTGCTTGATGGCCGAACGTGGGACCAAATGCCGATTGCAATTCGAGCCTGATGAGGTCAACACATATCGGGCAGTGGAGAAGGTGCGAGGCGCTCCCTCATTAGCCTCGTCATGATGGGGGCTACCATAACGACGAAAGCGCGGGTACAATCACCCGCCCTAGGCCGTTATTGTCAGATCACCCCCCATTCAGGTTGGTCTGACCTCTTCTCGCCGAACTGACTGGATGCTAGGCCAGCGGAAGCGCCCACAATCCGCACAGAGTGATCAGAGGCGACAATGCCAACTGCCCAACCCGCCGCGTCATCACAGCCACTTGAGAGCAAACCCCAGACGGTTACGGAGTCGATCGACTCGACTGTTGATGAGTCACACGCGAATGAGTTGGTGATAGCATTGGTTGCCCCAATGGGTTCGGCGACTCCAATTGTAGCCAAAGGTATTGTTGACTATCTCAAATCAGACGGCACACACTTCGACGAATATGAAATAGTAAAAATTAGCCACCTTTTGGACAACGGGGCACCGACTGGCGAAAACAAAGTCGACAGGAAATTCAGGTTGCAGGCGGCAGGCAACGAATTGCGAAAGGAGGACGTACGCCTGGTCGCAACCAAGGCGATCCAGAAAATTCAACAGCTTCGGAAAGCTGGTGCGCCAGGAACGCGGCACGTTTTCGTCGTCGACTCGATCAAACATCCAGCTGAACTAGAGCTTTTCCGCCAGATATACGGGAAGACTCTTTTTGTGATCTCCCTGCAAGCCAGTTGTGACATTCGACGGGAAATCCTGAAAAAGGAGGCCGACTGCGACTCCGGTGATGCAGTTGCGATGGCGAGAATCGACGAATTGATGAGAATAGATCAAGATGAAGACTTGCCGTATGGGCAACTGGTGTCGGAGTGCTTTTATCTCGCTGACTACTTTCTCAGCATTGGCAAGGACGTCGAGGCTGGCAATCTCAAACACAGCAAGCAATTCAAGCGGATGATGAGTGCATTGTGCGGCGATAGCTTGGTGCGTCCTCAGCCGGAAGAATACGCCATGCACGCCGCCTGGAGTGCTAGCTTTCGCAGTGCGTGCCTTTCAAGGCAGGTTGGTGCGTCCATCCTCGACGCCAAGCGGAAGCACTTGCTGGCAACGGGTGCAAACGAAGTTCCGCGCTTCGGTGGTGGCCAATATGACGGAGACGATGGCTCGTACCGGTGCTTTCTTTACGGAATCGGAGGACCAGGATATTGTAGAAATACACGGAAAATAAACAAGTCTGCAGAAGAGTTGTTTGAATCGCTTCAGCAGGCCGGGCTGCTCACCGAACGCGGCGATTTCGCTGCCTTTCAGAATGCCTTCAAAAGCACACGATTTGCTCGGCTCATCGAATTTTCACGCGCCCTGCATGCTGAACAGGCGGCCATCCTTGGTGCCGCCACAACTGAATCCGGAGGGCTACTAAGGGGGGCCATTCTGTTCTCCACGACATTCCCATGTCACTCATGCATAAAACATCTAGTCGCGGCAGGCATTCAGACTGTTCACTACATTGAGCCGTACACAAAGAGTCTTGCGCTAGACCTTCATCCAGACGCGGTCGAAATGATAGAGGTCATCGCCGACAGAAGCAAGGATGATGGGGGAAGTCCAACGAAGCTGGCTCTGGTGCCTTACTCCGGGGTCGGACCCGCGTGGTTCAAGGCGTTGTTTGAAAAAACCGCTGACTTGAAAGACACGAATGGGAACTTCACGCCTAAGGGCGGCGCGCTGATACCGAAACGTCCAGTTGTAACTGTTGTAGAGCTGGAAAAGAAGCTGATTGCGGCCGTGTACGACGCGGACTCGATTGGAGACACCGGGAAGTCTGCGTAACGTCGCGTAGGCGTGTTGAGGTGATGATATGGAAAAATCGAAGCAGGATCCAGCCTCCACCGCACCCCTCAAACTGATGGGACGCCACCGTCAAGATTTATTTGTGGACTTGCCGGTCGCCGTCTTCTTTTTGGCTCAGGATGTCCAAGCTGCCGCTCAGATTGTTGGGCCTGGGTGCATTGTTGTGGATCTGAGACCGTTCGCCGACGTTTCATGGGCGGATGAGGTGGCCCAAGATGGCCCTTTCAAGACAAGTTCTTCCTGCAATGGCGTAAGGCTGCTTGTCCCCGATCCCCTGTGTGTCTCTTTCGTTACTGACAGTCTTTCGACAGACCCGCAGCAAGTGGTCGAAGAGTACAACCGGCGGTTGTTTGCAGATCCTAAATGTGTCGAGGAACTTACCAAGCGAGTGGCTGGCCACCGAGTGGTGATTCCTCTTCCAAAAGGTCAAGCAAGCGTAGTCTATAGATCCTGTGTCGATCGCCTGATGGCTGCGATTCGGCTGATTGGCGGGTATGAGGTGGATGTGCGTTGTCTTGGATGAGCCTTTGCCACCCAATGAATCGGTCTGCTATTCACTTGGCCTATGCCAGCACACCGCACGAGGATCACACACAGATGAAGTTTGTGCTGATGGGACGCTGGATGGAGCTTCGCGGTCCGTGCGTGTGTAGGCCTCCGGTGATGTCGGCAGAATGTGCTGAAGCGTCGCTAGGCGGCACGCGATTCAAAGTGTGAGCGATGTCGTCAAGGGTGGCAAGGTCCACCCCATGACCAAATCATGACCAATCAGTGCGCTCACTGTCGGCCGCTGGTGACAACGACAACGGCTCAGTGCTAGGCCTCGGTTCGGACCTGGTTGAGAGGCACATGCGCTCACGCTCACTGTCGTTCGCTCGCTTGACGCGGGGCTGAGTTCCGTCTCTGTCTCTACCGAGGTTGTGGTGATGAATGAGCCGAACAGTCCGAAGACCGAGCGGGACTGGTCGCTGACTGACCTGCTCCGTCATACCGGTGATCGCCTGGCACATGATCTCGCCCAAGGATTGATCCCACACCGGGGCGAACAGGGACGTGTGCGCGAGGAATACATCCGTGGTTTTCTGCGGCGGAATCTCCCGCGGCGATTCGAGGTCACCACCGGCTTTGTATTCGACTCGTCCGGGCGGATCAGCGGTCAGTTGGACGTGATCGTGGCCGATTCCCAGGTGGCCCCGCGGTTCGAGTTGGCCGGGGATGTCTGCTTCTATCCTTGCGAGTGCGTCGTTGCGGTGGGGCAGGTGAGGAGCAGGTGCGATTCCGAGGCCAAGTTCCTAGACGCCATCGAAAACCTGAGGTCAGCCAGTAGCCTAGATCGTTCAGCGAATGGAAAGGCCGTGAGCATCGTGGACAAGCGACCACTTGAACCCAGGTTCAACCATCTCGATCGAATGCTCACGTTCGTGTTTGTCATCGACCACGCACTGAAAGGAGGTACCGCTCGGGATGTGCTGCTCCAGTACCTGCACGACAACGGCGACGAGCAAGCGTGGCCCAATCTGGTATTCGCCCTAGACCAATACCTGCTCACGTACTGTTGTGACGATGGGGTTTGCCCCAATACGAGACACGCGCGCGGCGTCGCGCTGTCCAGACACTCAGACGAAACGAATACGCTCCTGCAGTTCTATGCGTTCCTGAGTCAGGCTTGCGCGGTGATCAGCGTCGCGCAGCCCTCGTACTGGGAACACTTGAACGGAACTCTCAAGTTCGACGCGGAAGTCTTCTACAGTTCGCTTCACGACGACGGTGAACGCCCTCCTTTGATTTCGCAGTGGCTACGATAGGCTTGTCGGGGTGCATGCGCTGCGACACCCCGCATCGTATGCGAGGCGTCTCGCGCGGCGACAAGCACAGGCGCGCCGGTAGGCAACATGCAGCCGGTACGAGTTGCACCTGCCGCGGCGTAGTGGGTGATAGGCCGATGACTTCCGGACCCCGCTTGCGGGGGCAACCCCTGTGCTGCGCTGAGGTTCGGCCGGGTTTCGAGACCTGAAGAGCCGAATCCGTCACCAAAAGACTTCCAGATATAGGGGCCAGTGGCGAGCGTGGACCCGATCTCGCGTGTCCACATTGCGACCGGACCCCACCCAACCGGATCTCCTCTACGAGGGAGCATTCCGCCTGCGTCGACGGGCCTGCTCGCTGGACTGCTACTCATGGACTGCGCCCTACGTGAGCACTGTGGTATCACTCACACCTACACCAAGTGTCGTGGGGCGCCGTGGTCTGCTGGCCACCGCGAAGGTAAGACCGGAGAGCCCCCTCGCCCCGCCACCTGCTCAGCCGCGATAGATGAACCCGCCCAAGTGGAACATCATCACCCCCTCCCAATACCCTTGGGAGCGCGAGGCTCTCGACTTTGTCCGTCTGGGGCTGCCGGACCATGATCCGTATCGAGCGTGGTGCAACTTCGAGTTCCAATCGTCGGATGGGGCCATCTACGAGGTGGACCTTCTGGTCCTGACGAAAAGAGGACTGTGGTTAGTCGAGTGCAAGGCCTGGCAGGGGCACATCCGGGGGGATGCGGGCACCTGGACACTCAGCCACGAAGGGCGTGTCCAGTCGCGGGACAACCCCCTTCTTCTCGCCAATCGGAAGGCCAAAGCGCTGGCATCACTGCTGGCGCGTCATGCCGGCGGCATTCGTGTTCCGTTTCTTGAGGCGGTGGTCTTTCTCTCGGCTGACGGCGTCCAACTGGACCTGCCGGGACCGGCTGCCAACCGCGTGTTCCTGAAAGACCGGCCCGCAGACGAACACCACGTCGAGCGCCCGGGCATCCTGGCTGCCCTTTTGAGCCGAACCGGTCCCGGGATCGACCCCCGACACGGCCAAGGCATCGACATCCGTGTGGCCAAGGGACTTGTTCGGGCGATGGAGCAAGCAGGAATACGCCCGTCGCAGAGGGCCAGACGCGTCGGCGACTACGTGCTTGGCGACCTGTTGGCTGAAGGCCCCGGATACCAGGAGCGGCTCGCTCAGCACTCCGCACTCACCGACCACTTTTGCCGGATCCGCCAGTACACGGTCGCCCACGCAGTGTCCGAAGACGAACGCCAGCAGCGGCGCCGAGCCGCGCGACGTGAATTCGAGATCCTGCAGACACTGGATCACCCGAACATCCTCCCTGCCCTCGACTACCGGGAGCACGAACTTGGTCCGGCCATTCTCTTCCGATACGTGGACCAGAACGCCGTCCGACTGGATCACCACCTGTCGGCGCATGGCGATTCGCTCACAACAGACCAGCGCATCGGCATGCTGCGCCAGCTTGCTGACGCGCTTCGGCATGCGCACGGCAAGCGGATCATTCACCGCGCGCTCGGGCCTCAAAGTGTGCTCGTGAACGACGCCGGCGGAAGCAACCCGAGGCTCCAGGTGTTCAACTGGCAACTCGGGTTGAGGGAGAACGCATCGACAGCCGGGTTCACCCGCATCGACGACTTGGTGGACGCCCAGACGCTGGTCTACCTGCCGCCGGAAGTGATCAGTGATCCGCGCGCCGTCTCACCAGCCACAGACGTGTTCTCACTCGGGGCGATCGCATTCCATCTGTTCGCCGGAAGGCCACCAGCCGCGAACTCCAACGAACTGTTCAAGCTGCTCCGGGAGCACCGAGGGCTTTCTCTCTCTGCCGTGCTCGATGGTGTTGGCAGCGCGCTTCAGGATCTGGTCCAGGCGGCAACGCACCCGAACGTGGAATCCCGCCTGGGCACGGTCGAAGAATTCCTTGAGTACCTCGACCTCGTAGAGGAGGAACTGACGACCCCGCACCAGGCGACGGTGCACGATCCTCTGTCCGCCAAGAAGGGGGATCTGCTCGACGGCGGCTACGTGGTGAAGCGCGAACTCGGGCGCGGTGCCACTGCGGCAGCCCTGCTCGTTACTCAAGGTGACGCCGAGTACGTCCTGAAGGTCGCGCGCACCGATGACGACAATGCCCGGCTCAAGGAGGAGGCGGAAGCACTCCGAATCCTGCGCAGCGAGTACATCGTCGGCATCGAGGACGAACTGACCATGGCAGGGAGGACCGTGCTGGTCCTCCAGAAGGCCGGCGACCGCACCCTCGCGGAGCTTCTGCGCAAGGAGGGGGTGCCGGGCCTCGACCTTCTGGCCCGCTACGGCAGCAACCTGCTGGAGGCAGTGGCATCCCTCGAGCGCCATGG
>JBFWSD010000257.1:0-7742 GCA_050248575.1 Gemmataceae bacterium | reverse complement strand
TGATACATTTCAGCAAGAAGTAGTCACAGACGGGGCGACACATGCTACACGTGCTCATCATGGCGGGGGGCGGGGGGACGCGTTTCTGGCCGCGCAGTCGACAGCAGAAGCCGAAACAGTTCCTGACCTTTTCCAGTGAGCGAACTCTCTTGCAGCAGGCACTCGAGCGTGTGGAGGCGCAAATCTCCACGAGCAACACGTGGGTCATCACGGCCCAGCAATACAAGGACGAAGTGGGCCGCCAGCTCAACTTGCCCGCAACCCAGATTGTCGGGGAACCGATGGGACGCGACACGGCCGCCTGCATCGGGCTGGGGGCCGCGCTCATTGCCCGCCAGGATGCCGCTGCGGTCATGGTGGTCATGCCGGCCGACCATATCATTGAGCCCGTGCAAGAGTTTCGGCGTGCCCTGCATGTCGCCGAGCAGATGGCCGAGGAGCATCCCGCGGCGCTCATCACTTTCGGCATTCCGCCTACTTTCCCGGCCACGGGCTATGGCTACATCCACCGCAGCGGTCAGCTCGATCATCGGCAGGGCATCATCGTCTTTCGCGTGAACCAGTTTCGCGAAAAACCCGATCCGGAGCTCGCCGAACGTTTCCTGGCCTCGGGCGAGTACTTCTGGAATAGCGGCATCTTCGTGTGGAAGGCGGCTACGATTCTCGATGCCCTGCAAGAACGGCAACCCACACTGCACGCCGCCGTGCGCCGCATGGCCACAGCCTGGGGCACACCCGACCAGCAGCAAGTTCTCGGCCGCGAGTACGAACAGCTCGAGCGCATCAGTATCGACTACGCGGTGATGGAACATGCCCGCGACGTGCTGGTGGTGCAGGCCCCGTTTCGCTGGGACGATGTCGGCAGCTGGCTCGCTCTCGAACGCATGTACCCGCAAGACGCCGATGGCAATACGGTACTCGGGCAACATTGCGGCCTGCGCACCCGCGACTGCATCATCGCCGCCGATCCGGACCGACTGATCGCCACGGTAGGCGTCAACGAACTGTTGATCATTCAAGACGGCAACGCCACGCTGGTGGCCGACCGCCGCGAGGAGGCTGCCATCAAGCAACTCGTCGATCTCATGAAGCAGAAAGGGCTGGGCAAGTACCTGTGAGGCTGCAAGAAGCCCGGCGCCGGCGACAACAGCGCGCGCTAAGAAGCCGGGCCGCTTCGTCACGTTCCAGGACATCCGTGAGACATGACACCGAGGAGGACCGACGCGTGAAGGCTTACGCCATCGAGAGCTTTGGCATCGAGACCTTGAAGCAGGTGGAGCGGCCCGAGCCGGCGCCCGGCCCCGGGCAGGTCTTGCTGAAGATGCGGGCCTGGTCCCTCAACTATCGCGATCTGCTCGTGGTCAAAGGGCTGTACAACCCGAAGTTGAAGTTGCCCTTCGTCCCCTTCTCGGACGGCGTGGGCGAGGTGGCCGCCGTCGGCCCGGGTGTCGCGCGCGTGAAGCCGGGCGACCGGGTTGCGCCTCTTTTCATGCAACATTGGCTCGCAGGAGACCTTACCGAGGCCAAGGCGAAATCGGCCCTGGGTGGTGCTCTTGAGGGGCTGCTTGCGGATCAAGTTGTCCTGCACGAAGACGGCGTCACGCCGGTGCCTGCGCATCTGAGCGATGAGGAGGCCGCCTGCTTGCCCTGTGCGGCGCTCACGGCCTGGCATGCCCTCATCACCGCCGGCAAGCTCAAGGCAGGGGAGACGATCCTCATCCAGGGGACGGGCGGCGTGTCGCTGTTCGCGTTGCTGTTCGCCCGGCTACACGGAGCGCGCGTGATTGCCACCTCGTCGAGCGATGCGAAACTGGCCCGCGTGCGCGAACTCGGCGCCTCCGACGGCATCAACTACAAGACCGCGCCCGACTGGGGCCAGAAAGCTCGCGAACTGACCGGCACCGGCGTCGATCATGTCGTCGAGGTTGGCGGCGCCGGCACCATGGACCAGTCCTTGCGGGCCGTCCGTTCCCATGGCCGCATCAGCCTGATCGGCATCCTCTCCGGCGGCGGCAGCTTCAACCCCACTCCCATCCTGATGAAGAACATAAGTGTGCAGGGAATCTTCGTGGGCAGCCGCGCCATGTTCGAGGATATGAACCGGGCCATCGCCCTGGCCGGGCTGAAGCCGATCGTCGACAAGGTGTTTGGTTTCGACCAGGTGCGCGACGCGCTGACGCACATGGAAAGGGGGGCCCACTTCGGCAAGATCGCCGTGCGCCGCTGAAGCCAATCGAGAAAGATTCCGGGCCTCTCGAGTCTTTCGGGCAGCCCTCAACCTTCCAGGCCATACTTCTCGATGAGCCGGTAGAGCGCCCGGCGGCTGATGCCAAGCGCCTTGGCAGCATGGACCTTGTTGCCCTGCTCGCGGTGCAAGATGGCTTCCACGTGGCGGCGTTCGACTTCCTTCAAGTGATCGGGGTGGCCGCCTGGCGCGGCGCCGGCTGGCGTCTTCTCGACCACCGCGTCGGGCAAGTCATCCACGGTGATGGTCTGGCCTTCCGCAAGGATCTGTGCCCGCTCGAGCACGTTGGCCAGCTCGCGGACGTTGCCGGGCCATTCGTAAGCCGTGAGGGCCAACATGGCCTCCGCATCGATCTCGAACGGTTTCGGGCCGACCCGACGCGTGGTCAAGAGGTGATGGACTAGTTCCGCGATGTCGCCCGCGCGCTCGCGCAGCGCGGGCAGCTCGAGCGTGACCACGTTGAGGCGATAGTAGAGGTCCTCGCGAAAGCGGCTTTCTTCAATTTCCTTCAGAAGGTCCTTGTTGGTGGCGGCGAGCAGGCGAACGTCGGCGTGCTGTTCGACGGTGCTGCCGACGCGGCGGTAATGGCCATCCTCGAGCACACGCAGCAGCTTGGCTTGCAGGCCGCCCGCCATCTCGGCAATCTCGTCGACAAAGAGCGTGCCCCCCTCGGCGACCTCGATGAGCCCGGCCTTGGCCTGATGCGCGCCGGTAAAGGAGCCTTTCTCGTGACCGAAGAGCTCGCTCTCGAGCAGCGTTTCCTGCAGGGCCGCACAGTTGATGGTGACGAGCGGCCGTTCGCGGCGATGGCTGTTGTAGTGCAGGGCGCGGGCCACCAGCTCCTTGCCCGTGCCGCTGGCGCCGCGAATCAGCACCGTGGCATCACTGGGGGCCACCTTTTGAATCATCTGCACGACCTTGCGCATGGCCGGGCCCGAACCCACCAGCCGATAGCGCACCGATTCGTAGTCGATCTGCTCCACCCACTGGCGTTCGCGGCGGGCCAGCAAGACCTTGTCGAAAGCCTTGTGTACGCGCACTTCCAGTTCCGGGAAGTGGAAGGGCTTGGTCAGATAGTCGTACGCCCCTTCACGCATGGCCTCGATGGCCGACTCCAGACTGCCATGCGCGGTGAGCATCAGCACCTCGAGGTCGGGCTGCTGCTCCTTCAGCTTGGCGAGGAGCTCGATGCCGCTCATCCCGGGCAGTTGCAAATCGAGGAGGGCCACGTCACAGCGTTCCTGGCTCGCTTTCTCGAGGGCCTGTTCGGCGCTGCCCGCCACGGTGACGCGGGCGCCGCTCTTCTCGAAGCGTCGCGCCAGCGCCTGACGGATCACCTCGTCGTCATCCACCACCAGCAGGCGCAAGCTTGGCATAGCCGTCTCTCAGCTCGGAAAATGCAACTATCCATCAATACAGTACTTGGAGTGCCACTCGCAATCAAGAAATGAAGAGAATTGACAGCGCGAGCAACTTTTATTCAGCTAGCGTAGATGAAGTGAGGTGTGCAAACGGTTGGCGGATGGTAAAGTAATGCCGTGGCTGAAGAATCGACATCCTTGAGTCTGCTGCAACGTGCACGCCATCAGCTGCCCGAGGCGTGGGAACGCTTGTTGTTCCTGTACGGGCCGCTCGTGGAATACTGGTGCCGTCGCTGGGGCGCGCAAGACGCCGACGTCGAGGATCTGCGCCAGGAAGTTTTTCGTTCCGTGGCCAGCGCGCTGCCCGATTTCCGCCGCGATCGGCCCGGCGACACGTTTCGCGGCTGGCTACGCGTGATCACACACCGCAAGTTTCTCGACTTTTGCCGCCGCCAGCAGCGCACCGCCGAAGCTCGTGGTGGGTCCAGCGCCTACTGGCATCTGCTGCAAGTGCCCGAGCAGAACGAACCGCCGGCCGGCGACGACGCCCCCGAGCAGCAAGTACACTTGCATCAGCGTGCCCTCGAGCTCGTGCGCGGGCAGTTCGAACCCAAGACCTGGCAAGCTTTCTGGCGCACCGCCGTGGATGGCCATGCCCCCAATGAAGTGGGGGCCGATCTGGGCATGACGGCCGTGGCCGTACGCAAGGCCAAGTCCCGCGTGCTGCGGCGGCTCCGCGAAGAAATGGGTGAACTGCTCGGCCTCGATCAGTCGGGTTGATCGACTCCCGCAGGATGTGCTAACCAGCAAGAAGTCGGCAACCGGGTTACGAACGGAGGGCCGAATTCTTGGCCGGCACCGATGAATCCAGAGACGCCGCCACGCCCGCCAGCAACGAGTTCGACTTCCTCGAGCCCGCCCAGGAATCCGACGAGCTGGGCCGGCTCGCCTTCTATCGCATCCTCCGCAAGGTCGGCGAAGGCGCTACCAGCCTGGTCTTCAAGGCCGAAGACACCAGGCTGAAACGCTTCATCGCCCTCAAGGTGCTGAAACCCGAGCTGGCCCGCGACCAGCTCTATCGCGAACGCTTCCACCGCGAAGCTCGCGCCGCTGCCAGCGTCCGCGACGATCACGTCGAACACATCCACCACGTCGGGCAGCATCGCAATCTCCCGTTCATCGAGCTCGAGTTCCTGGAGGGTGAGACACTGCAAGCACGGCTCCGGCGAGAGAGCAAGCTGGAGCTTGCCGAGGTGCTGCGACTCGGCCGCGAGATCGCCCACGGGCTGAGCGCCGCGCACGCCCGCGGCCTGATCCATCGCGACATCAAGCCCGCCAACAACTGGCTCGAACCGTCGGGGCTGGCCAAGGTGCTCGATTTCGGCCTGGCCCGCACGATCGATCCGCGCGACCGGTATACCGAGACCGGGCACGCCGTGGGCACACCCCTCTACATGTCGCCCGAGCAGGCCAGCGGCGGCGAAGTGGACCATCGCAGCGACATCTACAGTCTTGGCTGTGTCATCTACGAGATGGCGTCCGGACGGGTCCCCCTGCAGCGCCAGCCGCTCTCGGTATTGCTGGAAGCGCTTGCCAGCGAGGAGCCGGAACCCTTGCGGCGGCACAGCAACGCGCCGCCGGCACTTGATCAGCTGGTGCAACGGATGCTGGCGAAGCAGCCGATCGACCGCCCGCAATCGGCGCAGCAAGTGGTCGAAAGCCTGGCCGCCATCGAACGCGAGCAAGCAGCCAGCGCCGCCGGGCAGCAGCCCGCCGTCCGACCTCGGCCGCCCGAGACGCCACAGCCACGGCCCGAGTTCGTGCGCGGCAACCGGCCCAGCTTCGAGCAAGAAACGTTGCAGTTGTTGCGCCACCGCCTGAAGACGGTGGCCCTGGTAATGCTTGTCTGTCAGACCGTCAGCTTCGTCAACGCGGTTACCTGGCACAACAATATCCTGCTGTCGTTGCGCTTGCTGATGTTTGCGATCAATGTGGTTGCTTACATGATTCTGGCGGGAACACGTCCCTTCACCTTGTGGCAGATGCGTTGGTGGGAACTGGGCGTGTTCGGCCCGACGGTGATCTTGCTGCTCACCGAGGCGCCGCTCCTCATCTACCGTTTTGCTCATGCCGGGGACCGGGCTTCGGCGGTCGTTTCCGTCTCGGTGACGCACAGTATCTGGGCGACGTTCATCATGCTCTATGCCATGCTGGTGCCCAATACCTGGCGGCGGGCTGCGCTGATTCTGCTGCCCGCCGCCCTGGCACCGACGCTGCTTTGCGAGGTGATGCTTTACTACGACGAGGTGCTGCGCCGTGATTTACAGAGTGTGCCCTTCCTGCGTACCCCGCTGCACTGGTCGACGCTGGCAGGCCTGATCGGCATCTATGGCGTGCATATCATCCATTCATTGCGGCAATCGGAGTTTCAGCACCGCCAGCTTGGCGAATATGTGTTGCTGGAACGCATCGGTGCCGGGCCGCACGGTGAAGTCTACCGCGCCGAGCATCGCTTCTTGCAGCGCCCCTGCGCGGTGAAATTGATCCAGCCGGGCGGCGAACTGGACGCAGACAGTCTGTGCACCTTCGAACAACACGTCCTCAAGGCTGCGCGGCTGGCTCACTGGAACGTGGTCGAGGTCTACGACCTGGGCCACCGCGCCGATGGACAATTCTACTACGCGATGGCCGAGATCACCGGCTTCAACCTGGCCGATCTCGTCGAGCAATCGGGAGCGCTGCCCGCCGGTCGCGCCATCTACTTGCTGCAACAGATCTGCGACGCCCTCGACGAAGCTCATCGCGCTGGCCTGGTTCACGGCAACTTGAAGCCCACCAACGTGCTGGTCACACGTTCGGGCAATCGACTCGATGTCGTCAAGGTGGCGGATTTCGGCCCGCTCGAGAGAGGAGACACGACCTATCATTCGCCGGAGCAAATGAAGCAGGCAGGGTCCATCGATCAGCGCAGCGACATCTACAGCCTGGGGGCCGTGGCCTATTTCCTGCTGACGGGCAAGCCCCCCTTCACGGCGCCGACGCCGCTGGAACTGATGGCCGCACAGCTGCGCGATGCACCGACGCCCCCCTCCGAACTGTGTGTCGATGTGCCGGCTGACCTGGAGCAAGTCGTCTTGCGCTGCCTCGAGAAAGATCCCCGCGGGCGCTTCGAGACCGCGGCCGGGCTGGCTCGAGCCTTGGCGCATTTGAGCGCCGCCGGCACCTGGTCCGACCGGGACGCCGCCCTCTGGTGGGGCGATTCCCAATGACTACCACTCCGTCGTCCAGTCTTCGGTGTGGTCAGGCCTGGATTCCTTGGTCGGTTCGGCAGGTGGGGGCGGTGGCGCGGAGTCATGGCGAACGGGCTTCTTCACCGCCTTGATGTCCAGGCTCCGCGTCAGCCCTTCCCAGATCTCACGCTCGTCGGTGATCGTGGGGCTGGGCCCGAGCCCACCCATGGTCCTAAGCAGTTCGTCACGCAAGAGATTGCTGGGGAGACTGGCGGGCTCGGAGCGTCTGGGTTTTGAAGGTTTACGCGCGGGCGGGGTCACACGCGGCGGTCGACTTGCCTCGGCCTGGGTGCGGCGCTCCACTTCCTGCTCGGTTTCTTCCAGGCGTTTGCTCATGGCGGCGATCTTGCCCTCCAGGGCCTCCGCGCTGGCCTTCATCTTCTCGAGATCCTTGGGCAAGATCTGCTCCGCTTCGCGGCGTGTCTGCTGGATGCGCTCGAGCACCTCGCCCAGGAGTTTCTTTTCCTCCGGGTTCTGCAGCGACGCGTGCACCTTGCCAATGGCCGCCTGGTACTGGTCGAGCATTTGCCACAGGTTGGGCAACTCAGCCGGATTGATACCGTGCTTGAGCAACTCTTCGGGATTGAAGTTCATGTGTGGACCTCGCAAAGCTATTCGGTCATGATGATGCCGGCGTCTTCTTCCTTGGCCGCCTCGGTAGTCAGGGCGGACAAGGTCTCGTTGATTTCCACGCCGCCTTCCACTTCCTCTTCCTGGGTGGGCAGCGCAGCGCTCAGGCCTTCGACGCCAACGTTGAGTTCGGTCTCGGCGGCGGTGAAGTTGTGTCCTTCGGCCGTGACCTCACGCGATGCCTCGGCCACCTCTTCCACGATGCCCTCGGGGGTT